>NZ_QGSW01000220.1:0-23875 GCF_003176715.1 Micromonospora sp. S4605 | reverse complement strand
GATCGCGGTGGCGTGCGGGGCCCGGGTGGTGGCCGTCGACGTCGCCCCGGGCGCGCTCGAACTGGCCGCCCGCTGTGGGGCGGCGGTCTGCCTGGACGGCGGTGCCCTGTCCGGCCCGGATGCGGTGGCCGCCGCTGTCCGGGAGGCGACCGGCGGCGGCGCCCACCTGTCGCTGGACGCGCTGGGCAGCCACGCCACCTGCACCGCCTCCATCGAGAGCCTGCGCCGGCGCGGCCGGCACGTGCAGGTGGGGCTGCTCCCCGTCGCCCAGGGCCGGCCGGCACTGCCGATGGAGCTGGTCATCGCGTACGAGCTGGAGCTGCTGGGCAGCCACGGGATGCCCGCGCACGCCTACCCGGAGCTGCTGCGGCTGGTCACCGCCGGGGTGCTGCGCCCGGCCGAGCTGGTCACCCGCACCATCGACCTGGCCGAGGTGCCCGCCGCACTGGCCACCATGGACCGGCCCGGCGCCGGCGGGATGTGCCTGATCCGTCCGCACTGACCGGCCTGCCGCCGGAGCCCGGTGGAGGTGGCCCTTGTCGGCAAGGAGTGAACGGTGGTTCAATCCTTGCGTGGTCTACCGGAGCACCGAGCGGGTGCAGGCCCGCCTGAACGCCTCGCGGGAGCGGATCATCGCCGCCGCGCTGGAGATCATGGCCGGGGCGGGATACGCCGGCTGCTCGGTGGCCGCCGTCGCCGAGCGGGCGGGCGTGGCCACCGGCACGGTCTACCGCCACTTCCCCACCAAGGCCGAGCTGTTCGCCGAGGTGTTCCGCACCGCCTCGCAGCGCGAGGTGGACGCCGTCGCGCGCGCCGCGGCGCTGGAGCGTTCCGCCGCCGCGCAGGTGTCGGCGGTCGTCGAGACGTTCGCCGGCCGCGCGCTGAAGTCGCCGCGGTTGGCGTACGCGCTGCTCGCCGAGCCGGTCGACCCGGCGGTCGACGCCGAGCGGCTGGTCTTCCGCCGGGCGTACGCCGAGCTGATCGCCGGCTACGTCGCGGCCGGCGTGGCCGGCGGCGAACTGCCCCCGCAGGACCCGGAGCTGACCGCCGCCGCGCTGGTCGGCGCCCTAGCCGAGGCCATGGTCGGCCCGCTCGCCGCCGGGGTCACCGGCCCGGGCACCATCCCCGGCCTGATCACCTTCATCCACCGCGCGCTGGGAGTATCGCCGTGACGACGCACGAGGTCAGCAACCAGGTCCCCCCGCTGGTCGGCTACGACGCCGCCGACGATCCGGCCCTGCTCGACGGGCTCGAGCGGGAGGGCGCCGGCTGGGCCGCCGCCGAGCTGCACGAGCTCGGCCGCCTCGGTGGCACCGAGGCGGCGATCGAGCACGGGCGGCTGGCCAACGACCACCCGCCGGTGCTGCGCACCCACGACCGTTACGGCCACCGGATCGACGAGGTGGAGTTCCACCCGGCCTGGCACGAGCTGATGCGTACCGCCGTCGGGCACGGGCTGCACGCCGCGCCGTGGGCGGACGAGCGGCCGGGCGCGCACGTGGCCCGGGCCGCCAAGTTCTACACCTGGCGGCCCGACGCCGGGCACGGCTGCCCGATCTCGATGACCTACGCGGCGGTGCCGGCGCTGCGCCACGAGCCGGAGCTGGCCGCGCGGTACGAGCCGCTGCTCACCGCCACCACGTACGACTTCGGGCTGCGCGCGCCACTGACCAAGCGGGGCCTGCTGGCCGGCATGTCGATGACGGAGAAGCAGGGCGGCTCGGACGTCCGGGCCAACACCACCACCGCCCGCCCCGAGCCGGACGGCAGCTACCGGCTGCTCGGACACAAGTGGTTCACCTCGGCGCCGATGTGCGATGTCTTCCTCACCCTCGCCCAGGCACCCGGCGGGCTCACCTGCTTTCTGGTCCCGCGGGTGTTGCCGGACGGCACCCGCAACCCGATGCGGCTGATGCGCCTGAAGGACAAGCTCGGCAACCGGTCCAACGCCTCCGCCGAGGTCGAGTACGAGCACGCCGTCGCCTGGCGGGTCGGCGACGAGGGGCGCGGCGTACGCACCATCATCGACATGGTCAACCTGACCCGGCTGGACTGCGTCATCGGCGCGGCGGCCGGGATGCGCCAGGGCGTGCTCACCGCAGCCCACCACGCCACCCACCGGCAGGCGTTCGGCCGGTACCTGGCCGACCAGCCGCTGATGCGCAACGTCCTGGCCGACCTCGCTGTCGAGTCCGAGGCCGCCACGGTGCTGATGATGCGACTCGCCGGCGCGACCGACCGGTCCGCGCGCGGCGACGCCGGCGAGACCGCGTTCAAGCGGCTCGCCCTCGCCGTCGGCAAGTACTGGGTGTGCAAGCGCTGGCCGGCGCACGCCGCGGAGGCCCTCGAATGCCTGGGCGGCAACGGCTACGTCGAGGAGTCCGGCATGCCGCGGCTGTTCCGCGAGTCCCCGCTGAACTCGATCTGGGAGGGCTCCGGCAACGTCGCCGCGCTGGACGTGCTGCGCGCTCTCGGCCGGGAACCCCAGGTCATGGCGGCGTTCCAGGCCGAGGTGGGCGCCGCCGCCGGCGCCGACGCGCGGCTCGACGCCGCGGTACGCCAGGTGCGGGCCGACCTGTCCGACGCCGGCGACCTGGAACTGCGGGCCCGCCGCGTGGTCGAGCGGCTCGCGCTGGTGCTGCAGGGCTCGCTGCTGGTCCGGTACGGCCACCCCGCCGTCGCCGACGCCTTCTGCGCCTCCCGGCTCGGCGGCGACCACGGTCAGGCGTTCGGCACGCTGCCCAGCGGGGTCGACTTCGCCGCGATCATCGCCCGCGCCGTGCCCAAGCTGGGCTGACCGGGCCGCACCGGGCGGCCGGTCCGCGGAAATGCGGCGGACCGGCGAGGGCGTCCTGACATAGGTTGGCCGGGTGGAGAGCACGGCCGTCACCGTCGAACGCCGGGTCACCGAACGCGGCGAACTGGTCCTGCGCACCGACGCGGGGCACTACGAGGTGATCAGCAACGGGGTGTTCCTGATGGACACCCGTGCCGGCCGGTCCGAGCGGCTGCTCATCCAGGCGGCGCTGGCGGCGGTCCCGGGCAACGCGCGGCTGCTCATCGGCGGGCTCGGGGTGGGCTTCTCGCTGGCGGAGGCGGCCCGCTCGGAACGGGTCGCGGAGATCACCGTGGTGGAGATCGAGCCGGCGCTGGTCGCCTGGCACCGCAGCCACCTGTCCCGGTTCAGCGAGCACGCCCTGGACGATCCCCGGGTACGCGTGGTGACCGCCGACATCGTGACCTGGCTGCGCGGGACCGACCAGCGCTTCGACGCGATCTGCCTGGACGTCGACAACGGTCCGGATTGGACGGTCTTCGACGGCAACGCCGACCTCTACGGCGTCGACGGGGCGGCCCTGCTCCGGTCCCGGCTGCGCCCCGGTGGCGTGCTGGCGGTCTGGAGCGCCGCCCACTCCCCCGGGTACGCGCGACGGCTGGCCGAACACGTCGGCCCGGTGGACACCCATCGCGTCGAGGTGCCCCGCGGCGAGCCGGACGTGGTCTACCTCGCGCACGCCCGGTAGCCGGATCGTCAGCCGCCGGCCAGGCTGTGCAGCGCCACCAGGCCGGGCACGGCGGCGCGGCCGAGTTCCCGGCCGGTGGCCGGGTCGTACCAGCTCACGGCGCGGGTCTGGCCCACGTGGAGGCGATTGCCGCCGGGACTGAGCACCAGGCCGGCGACCGGCTCGCGGACCGGCCACCGCGCGGCCTGGCCGAGGCCGGCGAGGTCCACCGCGCGTACGGTCGTGCCGGCGCCGACGAAGAGGCGGTTTCCGTCCGCGGCGACGTGGGCCGCGCCGGTGGCCGTGGCCAGCGTCGCCGTCCGGCGTACCGTCAGCTCCTCGGTGGAGATCTCCGCGACGCCGCCCGAGGCCACGTCGACCACGTAGAGTCGGCGCCCGTCCGGCGTGATCGCCATGGCGTGGCCGCTCGCCGGCCCCTCCCCGAACGGGTGCGGCAGGTCGACGCAGTACGCCCACCGCTCGACGAGGTTCAGCGTGTGGACGAACGCGTGCGCGTTGCCCGGCCGCCCGCTGACCAGGTCGCGGGTGTGCCGGTGGCCGGGCTGGTGGGTGTAGAGCGTGTAGAGCGTCCGGCGGTCCGGGGCGAGCACGGCCTGGCGTCCGTCGCCGCGCATCTCCTCCTCCGCGCCCGGTGGGACCGGCGCCTTGGCCCGGGTGGAGAGCGGGCCGGGCGTGCCGGTGGCGAGGTCGACCACCCGCACCCGGTAGCGGTCCGGCGCCGCCGCCGGCAGCCATTCCAGGACGAACAGTCCGGTGAGGTCGCCGGTGAACGCCTCGGGCACGACGTTGCCGCGCAGGTCGAGCCGCTGCCGGACCCCGCCGGCGTCGGCGATCAGCACCGGCGTGACGTCCCGCCCGGCCGGCCGCCCGGCGGTGACCCGCACGAGTTCCGAGGTGAGGGCCACCGCCGTGCCGTGGGCGGCGACGGCCTGCGGCACCCACCGTCCCGGCAGGACGACCCGGGGCGACGTGCGGCCGGTAACGGTGTCCGCCCGCCAGAAGGCGGTGTCGGCGCCCTGGGGTGCGGCCGCGTAGACCGTCCGCCCGTCCGCGGTGGCGACGGCGTGCGGGAGGGTCCGCCGCTCCGCGCCGCGCAGCACGCCGAGGCCGTCGGCGAGTTCGACGAGCAGCGGGTCGGGAATCGCGGCGGCGGGTGCCGTGGCCGGGCCACCGGTGGGATCGCAGCCGACCAGCGCGGCAGCGCCGGTGCCGGCGAGCACGGTCAGCAGGGTACGCCGGGAGAGCGTCGTCGTGGCCATCATGTCTGGGTGACACCGCCGCATCCGCCGAGGTTCCGCCCGGCGGCTGAGCGCTCCGATCGGCGGATGGAACCGGGACGGCATACCCGGTGTCATGAGGTCAGTCCCCCCGGAGGTTCCCCTGGACGACGAAGAGCTCGTCACCCGCGCCCGAGCCGGTGACCTGGAGGCGTACGAGCTCCTGGTCGCCCGGCACACCGCGTCCGCGCACCGGACGGCGGTGCTGCTCGGCGCGGGCTCGGACGCGGAGGACGTCATCCAGGAGGCGTTCGTGAAGGGATACCGCAAGCTTTCCCGCTACCGCGGGGAGTCGTCGTTCCGCTCCTGGCTGCTGGCCATCGTGGCGAACGAGACCCGCAACCTGCACCGGTCGCGGGGGCGGCGGGACGGGCTCGTGCTGCGGGCCGCGGCGAACCGACAGCCGGAGGTCGCCGAGGATGGCGCGGTCGGCGCCGTGCTGGCCGCGGAACGCCGCGCCGCGCTGGTCGACGCCCTGCGCCGGCTGCCGGAGAAGGACCGCGAGGTGATCGTCTGCCGGTTCTTCCTCGACCTGAACGAGGAGGAGACCGTGACCATGCTGGGCTGGCCGCGGGGCACGGTGAAGTCGCGGACCTCCCGGGCACTGGTGAAGCTCCGCAACCTGCTCGACAGTGCGGAGGTCCGCGGTGGATGACCTCGAACGGGAGCTGCGGGCGCTGTCCACCTCGCTGCGGACGCCCGAGCCGCCCGACGTCACCGCCCGGGTACGCGCCCGGCTCGTCGCGCCACCCGCGCCCCGGCGGATCCGCTGGCGCCGCTGGCGCTACCACCTCGCCGCGGCGCTCGTCGCGCTGCTCGTCGCCCTGCTGCCACCCGGGCGGGCTGCCGTCGCCGACGCCGTGGCCGGGCTGTTGCGCTTCGCCGGGATCACCGTCGACACGTCGTCCGAGCCGGACCTGCCCACCGGCACCCCGTCGCCGATGCCGTCGCAGCGGCCCGCCGCCCTGGCCGAGGCGCAGCGGGCGGTGCGCTTCCCGATCCGCGTGCCGGCCGCGCTCGGCCCGCCCGAGCAGGTGCTGGTCGCCGACCCGGACGGCACCGGCGGGCACCGGGTCGCCACCCTGCTCTACCGCGGGGGCGCGCTGCGCCTCGACGCCTTCGACGGTCGGCTCGACCCGGTCTTCCACAAGCAGGCCAGCGGGCCGGGCACCGAACTGGTCCAGCTCGACGGGGACTTCGCGGTCTGGGTCGGCGGCCCGCACACCGTCGCGTACGTGGACCGCACCGGCACGGTCCGGGTGGAGACCGCCCGGCTCGCCGCCTCGACGCTGATCTGGGAGGAGGCCGGTGTGACCTACCGGCTGGAGGGCGAGGTCACCAAGGCCGAGGCGATGGAGATCGCCGGCACGCTGGACTAGCAGCAGTGGCGCGTCGGCCGACCGTCCGGCCGGGCCCGGCCCGAGCGGATCCGGCTGGCCGGTACGCGGCCCGCGCACCGGCGTCATCGGTCACGGGGTCGGCTCGGTCGGCGATGCGCGCCAGAGCAGTGCGACCGCCACCAGCCCTGCCAGGCTCGGCAGCACGCCGACCCACCCGAGCAACGGCGGTAGACCGGTGTCACCGGAGGTGTCCCGCACGAGCAGGTTGAACAGGGCGATGAGGACGCCGAGCGCGAGCATCACGACCGTGGCGCCGCGGGCCCACCACCTGCCGGCTCTGACCGCCCGGATGGTCCACAACCAACAAGCGATGCCGAGCACGCCGAGGCCGGAGAGGTAGCCGAGGTACGTCGTGACGGCCGTGTCGATGCGCTCCGGCGAGTACGTGGGATAGCCGGCCCGGATGTGGTCGGCCAGCATGTTGCCGGTGGCCCGGTCGAGCAGCGGCACGACCATCGCGACCACGGTGAGTCCGAGCCCTGCGTACATCGTTGCGATCGCCGGTCGCTGGTGACGGGTGCTGGCCATGAATGCGCTCCTTGCGGTGCGGTGTGGACGGCGCGGGCGGAGAGGGAACATCCGACCCGCATTCATACAGTGTAAGTTTCGACGTCGACTATACTTACGGTGTAAGAATGATGGGTATGAGGGGGGTCACATGCCTGCCCGTCGCACGAGGGGCCAGAACGCGGGACTGACTCGCCAGGCCATCCTCCGCGCGGCCTTGGTGCTGGCCGACCGCGAAGGACTGAAGGCGCTGTCGATGCGCCGGATCGGCCAGGAACTCGGCGTGGAGGCCATGTCCCTTTACCAGCACGTCGCCGACAAGGACGCCCTGCTGGACGGTCTGGTGGAGGAACTCTTCACGCAGGTCGCGCCGACGCTGCTCGAGAGCACGTCGTGGCGGGCGGGACTACGCCAGTACGCGCACGCGCTCCTGGAGGTCCTGCTCGCGCACCCGAACGTCGTTCCTCTGGTGGTGACCCGTCCGGCGATCACCTCGTCGAGCCTGCGCCTGGTCGAGAACGCGCTCAGGACGCTGCACGCCGCGGGACTCACCCTGCCCGCGGCCCTGGACATGCTGTACGCGGTGACCGGCTTCGTCGTCGGTCATGCCGCCATGCTGCACGGCGACGTGCGGTCGAACATGGCGAACAGCAGGCAGCCGATGCCCGAGGTCGATCCCGAGGAGTACCCGCTGTTGACGGAGGTCGCGCGGACGGCCGGCCCCACCGGTCCGAACCTGCGCTTCGAGTTCGCGCTGGAGGCGATGCTGCGCGGCTTCGGCACCGGCGGCGACAACGAGCCGGGGCGCTGAGGCCCGACAGCGGGCGTGCCAGCGGCGTTCGAGGGCGCCGCGGGACGCGCGGCCGGGGCGTGAGATCGGCGTAACAGGTGATCCGGGAGTGCCCAGGGGGATCCCCGACGTACCGTGAGATCGTGCCGACGACAGACGTGATCACCAGCGCCGACCTCGCCGAACTGCGCCGCTCGGCGCTCGGGACGGCCAATCCGCTCGGCGTCGCCGCCGAGCTCGCCGAAGCCGTGGAGCAGGGCCGGCTGGCGGATCCGGCGGACGCCGGGGATGCGTTGGCCCTGGCCGCCGAGATCGCCGAGATCCGGGCGCGGCTGGACGCGGCTCTCCGGTACGCGGACCGGGCGGTGGCCGCGTACCCGTCCGGGGACGACCCGCGGGCCGGCATCGCCCGGGCACTGCGGGCCCGGATCCTGTTCCGCGCCGGCGGCCGGGAGGACGAGTCGATGGCAGAACTCACCGCGCTGCGTCCGCTGCTGACCGAACAGCCCGACGCCCCCGCGTACGTCAGCGCGGCGTTGGACGCCGGCGGCCGCACCGCGGTGGCCGAGGAGTGGTTGAGCGCGGCGGTCGACACCCTGCTCGGCGAGCGCGCCGCCGCAGCCGAACCGGCCGCCTCGACCGCGGCCGCCGCCGAGGCGGCGCTGGAGGTCGGCCCGCCGGAGGCGCCCGGCGTGCTGTTCTTCCTGTTGCAACAGCGGCACCGGGTGCGCCGCGACCTCAACCTGCCGCACGACCGCAACGACGACCTCGCCGACCGGCTGGAGGCCCGGCTGGTCCGCCGGGCCCAGCAGCGGCAGGCGGCCGAGCCCGACCTGCTCTTCTGGCCCCGGGCCGAGTTCGACCGGCTGCTCGCCGAGCAGCCGGCGCTGACCGTGGCGTACGGGCCGGACTGGGACGCGCACCGGGCCCGCCTGGAGAAGCAGCTGGTGCAGTCGACCGAGGCCGGCCGCACCGGGTTGCACGTGCTCACCGGGTCGGTGGACGGGCTGGTCGGCTACGCCGGCCGGCACGACGGTGACCCGACGGACCCGGAGATCCGGGCCGGTTACGCGGGCGAGCTGGCGGCCCGTCCGGCGGCGCGGATCGGCTGGCCGCCGGAGCGCAACGACGCCTGCTGGTGCGGCTCGGGCAGCAAGTACAAGAAGTGCTGCCTGCCGCGCTCCCGCGGCTGACCCCTCGGGCGCGGCGGCCCGGTCGCCGGCTCAGCCGTTGGGCGCGGCGAGCAGCCGGAGGAAGTGCTCGACGGTCTCCGCCATCGCGGCCCGGCCCAGCGACAGGTAGGCCCGCGGGTCGGCGCCGCGGGGATCGTCGGCGAGGCGGGCCCGGACGGCCGCGGTGAACGCGACGTTCAGCGCGGTGCCGATGTTGATCTTCACGATGCCGCCGGCCGCCGCCTGGGCGAGTTCGGCGTCGGAGACGCCCGACGAGCCGTGCAGCACCAGCGGCACGTCGACCGCGTCACGGAGCTTGGCGATCAGCGCCTGGTCGAGGGTCGCCGTGCGGGTGGTCATGGCGTGCCGGCTGCCGACCGCCACGGCGAGCGCGTCCACCCGGGTCGCCGCCACGTACGCCGCCGCCTGATCGGGGTCGGTGCGGGCGCCGGGCGCGTGGGCGTCCAGCGGCGCCTCGCCGTCCTTGCCACCGATCCAGCCCAGCTCGGCCTCGATCCAGAGCCCGCGTTCGTGGGCCCAGTCGGCGGCCCGCCGGGTCGCCTCGACGTTCGCCGCGTAGGGCAGCCCGGCCGCGTCGTACATCACCGAGCTCACCCCGGCGTCGGCGGCCTGGCGCAACAGTCCCTCGTCGCGCACGTGGTCCAGGTGCAGCGCGACGTCGACGGCGGCGGCCCGGGCCACCTCGGCGGCCGCCCGGGCGATCGGCAGCACCCGGCCGCCGTGGTACTTCACCGCGTTCTCGCTGATCTGCAGGATCGCCGGGGCGCCGACCCGCTCCGCCGCGTCCACCACGGCCTCGGCGTGTTCGAGGGTGATGACGTTGAAGGCGCAGGCGGCGTGGCCGGCGCGGGCGGCCCGCGCGACGAGGTCGGCGGTGGCGGACAGGGGCATGGCGAACTCCGTCAGGTGGGGTGGGGCGTCGGCGTGCGGGATCCGGCCGGCCGGGGGGCGAGCCGGTGGTAGGTGTCGGCGTCGAACTGGCCGGCGCGGGGTGCCTTCACCGTGGCGGCGGAGAGCGCCACCGCGTCCGCCAGCCGGTGCGGCCACGACGTTCCGGTGTGGATGCCGGCCGCGATCGCGGCGACGACCGAGTCGCCGGCACCGGTCGGGTTGCCGGCCAGCGGCGCCGGCGGTTCGGCACGGAAGGTGCCGTCGGGGGTGACGGCGAGCAGGCCGGCCGGGCCCAGCGAGGCCACCACCGCCCGCGCCCCCGCCGCACGCAGCGCCTCGGCGGCGGCGAGCGGGTCGGGCAGGCCGGTCGCCTCCGCAAGTTCGGTGGCGTTGGGCTTGACCACGTCCGGGCCGGCCGTGACGCCGGCGCGCAGCGGCGGTCCGGCCGCGTCCAGGATCACCGGCACGCCGGCCCGCGCGGCGGCGCCGGCCAGTTGGGCGTACGCCGTGTCGGGCAGCCCGGGCGGCAGGCTGCCGGAGAGGACCAGCACTGACGCGCCGGTGAGCAGCCGGTGCACCTGCTCGCGGAGCGCCTGCCACTCCGCGCCGGACACCGCCGGGCCGGCCTCGTTGAAGACGGTGGCGTCGCCGCTGCCGAGGTCGACGACGGTGAACGTGCGGCGGCTCTCGCCCGCGGTGTCGACCAGCCGGTGAGCGATGCCGTGGCGGTCGAGGTCGGCGGCGACGGCGGCGCCGGTGAGGCCGCCACGGAACGCCACGGCGACGGTGGGCAGCCCCAGCGTGTGCAGGACGCGGGCGACGTTGACGCCCTTGCCGCCGGCCTGGGCGGCGACGTCGGTGACCCGGTGGCTGCTGTGCGGCACCAGCGACGCGACGGTGTGGGTGATGTCGAGCGCGGGGTTCAGCGTGACCGTGACGATCATGTCGTCGCCCGGCGCGCCGTGTCAGGGTGCCGCATGACCCCTCCGAGTTTCCGCATTGGGGCTGGACCGTAATACGGCCGCCAGCCTCCTGGCAACTGCCGGCGGGGCCGGCCGACGCCAGACGGCTCGCCGCAGGCACCAGCCCGCCGTGATGGCCGACGCCGAACGGCTTGCCGTAGGCACCGACCAGCCGGGACGGACCCTTGACGGTCCACTTCGACAATCATTAGGGTCCGGGCCGTAATGACGCGGACGAACGGAGACAACGATGCCCCTCAGCCGTCGATCACTCCTCGCCGGTAGCTGCCTCACCGGCGCTGCCCTGGCGGTGGGCCACGGATCCCTCGCCACGCCGGCGTTCGCGCAGGACGACGAGCCGCTCACCCCGACCAGTTTCGGTCCGGCGTCGTTGACCGCCGCCGTCCGCGGCGCCGCCGTCATCGGCGACAGCGTCTTCGTCACCTCCCGGTTCAACACGCCGGAGGGGAAGATGCGGCTGGGCGAGTTCGACGTCAACACCGGCGAGATGCGCAGCATCGACGACCTGGCCATCCCGAGCAACGGTGGGCAGAAGCTCGCCGCCGACGGCCGGTACGTCTACATCGGCCCGGCCGGCAGCGCGTACGTCCACCGGTTCGACCCGCAGACCAAGGAGCTGGTGGCCTGGGCGCGGGCCGGTGGCAGCACCACCTGGTACTACGACATGGTCGTGCACGGCGAATACCTCTACCTCGGCACGTACCCCGACTGCACGGTCAAGCGGGTCCGGCTGGCCGACGCGACCGTCGAGACGTACGGCCGCATCTCGACCTCGCAGTACGCGGCGGCGGTGGCGGTCGACGACGAGTACGTCTACGGCGGCTCGGCCGCGCCCGGCAGTCTGCTGGTGTGGCCGAAGGCCGGCGGCGCCCCGACCGACCTGACCGCGCACCTCAGCGCCTCGCCGGTCGGCATCCTCGACCTGGTGGTCAACGACGGCGTCATCTACGTGGCCAGCGGCCGGCAGCTGATCTCGTTCCGCCGCGACGGCTCGGGCCGGGTCTCCCGGGACATCCCGGCCGAGGACCGCTACATCGACCAGCTGACCGTCGGCGGCGACGGCAAGGTGTACGCGCTGACCCGGCTCACCACCAACCTGTACGAGGTGACCCCGGACGGCCTGGTGAAGGTGGGCAAGCCGCTCGCCGACGTGGAGAACCAGCTGCTCGCCCCGCTGCCCGGCGGCGCCCTGCTCGGCGTGAGCGGGCTCGGGCACGTGTGGCGGGCGACGCCGAACGGCGCGGCCACCGTGTGGCAGACCGCCACCCGCGGCTTCGGCTACCCGGAGACCATCCAGTCGATGCTGCGGCACACCCGCAACACCGTCTGGGTGGGTGGCCACTACGCGATGACGGTGCACCGCCCGGAGGCCGGCACCAGCCAGCGGTTCGACGTCAACGGCGAGGTCAAGGCGATGGCCGAGGGGAAGGCCGGCACGGTGTACGCGGGTCTCTACCCGAGCACCCAGATCGTGGCGATCGACCCGGACAGCTTCGCCGTCACCGTGCTGGGGCTGCTCGGCAACGAGCAGCTGCGTACCAAGCGGATCCACGTCGACCGGCCACGCAACCAGCTGATCGTCGCGTCCAGCCCGCAGACCACCAAGCACACCGGTGCACTGACCTTCATCGACCTGTCCGACAACACCGTCGACTCGCACCGGGAGTTCCTGCCCGAGCAGAGCGTGATGGACGTGGTGGTGCAGGGCACCACGGCGTACATCGCGGGCGACACCTACGGCGAGGGCACCAGCGGGCCGATCCGCAAGACGGCGCAGGTGGCGGCCGTCGACATCGTCACCCGCAAGCTGCTCTGGCGCGAGGAGATCAAGCCGGACTGGCAGTCGTACGAGAGCTTGCACGTGGTCGGCAACCTGCTCTACGCGATGGGCCGCCGCCCGCGTGGGGCCTGGTTCGCCTACGACCTGACCACCCGCACCATCGTGATGGAGGGTGACCTCGGCGGGTACGGCCAGTTCAACGGCGTCGACGGTCGGGTGTTCTCCTGGGTGCACTGGACCAACGACATCTGCGAGCTGCCGACCGTGCCGGGCGGCGAGGTGACCACGCTCTACGACAACGTGCCGCGTGGCTGGTACAACAACCCGGCGTTCAACTTCACCCCGGACGGCAAGGCGACCTGGGGCATGCTCGGCATGGACCTGGCCCGCTTCCCGCTGCCCAGGAGGTAGCCCGGCAGGCGGAATGGCCGGCCCGGGCCTCGTCGTGCGTCGGGCGTTCGCACTCCCGCCGGACGACGGGGCCCGCCGGTCCGTCCGCCTCGGCACCCGGCCCCGGGGACGTCGGCTGCGGCTGGCCGGCGGATGCCGCCCGAGCAGCGGCGCCCAGAGCGGCTGTGCCGCCACGTGCAGGGCCGCCGGGAACATCAATCCAGCGCCGACGAAGGCCGGGCGACAGCGGCCAGTTGGGCCCGGGAGCTGACGCCCAGCTTCGGAAACGCCTTGTAGAGGTGGTAGCTGACGGTCCGCGGGCTGAGAAAGAGCTGGGCGGCGATGTCGCGATTGGAGGCGCCGTCGGCGGCCAGCCGCACGACCTGGCGTTCCTGAGGGGTGAGCACGCTGAGCGGGTCGCCGGCCCGGCGCGGCGCCGCCGGCACGTCCCCCGTCGCGCGCAGCTCCACGCGGGCGCGTTCGGCCCACAGTTCCGAGCCGAGCCGGTCGAAGGTCTCCAGCGCGGCGCGCAGCTGCTCCCGGGCGTCCGCCCGCCTGCGTGCCCGCCGCAGCCACTCGCCGTAGGCGAGCTGCGTCCTCGCCTTCTCGTACGGCTGGGCGTCATCGTGCAGGTGTACGGCGTGGGCGAAGTGCGCTTCGTCCCCTTCGACGAGAGCGCGGCAGCGCAGGGCGATGGCGTCCGACGATGGCTGACGGACGTGCCGCGCCCAGTCCAGGTAGCGGCCGAGCGGCTCCGTGGCCCGCTCCGGCCTGCCGCTGCGGATGGCCGCCTCGACCTGGTCCGCGGCCGAGATGGTGGCGATGCCGGTCGGTGGGATGGCTGCCAACTGCTGGAGGGCAGCCTCCGGACGACCCAGGCCGAGTTCGAGCAGGCCCAGCGCCCAGCGTCCGATGGCCGCCGCCAGCACCAGCCCCTGGTTGCCGGCTCGGGCCACCCCTTCCTCGGCCTTCGCGCGACACTCCTGCGCGGCCCCCTGATGAGCGAGCACCCACGCCAGCGAGCAGGTGAGGTGGATGATCCGGTGCTGGTGGCCCAGGTCCGTCGCCAGCCGCAGCCCCGCGTCCAGGGCAGCCCTGGCCTCGCCGTACCGGCAGAGCAACCCGTGCGCGAGCCCCTGATTCTCGAGCGCGAAGGCGAGCCAACCGATCATCCCGCTCTTCCGGCAGTCCGCCACGATGCCTTCGGTGATCTCCTCGCCACGGGCGGCACGGCCCAGCGGGAAGCAGAGCAGGGCGGTGAAGGTCTGTCCCGGCACCCCCAGCCCGGTGACCGCTGACTTCTCGACCGCCTCGCTCATGAGCGTGATCCCACCGCCGGTGTCACCGTTCAGCAGGCGGATGAGCCCCAGCGCCCCGCTGACCAGCGGCGAGCGGACCGCCGGAAGCTCGCGGAGGCTCACGGCGGCCTCCCCCGCCAGGCGGGCATCGCCGGCGAACCAGGCGCAGCGGATGGCCTCCACCAGCAGCCAAGTGGCCTGCTCGACGGAGTGGGCCGCCACGCGTGGAACGCCGGCCATGATGATCCGGCCCGCCGCGAGCGGCGTGCCCAACTCGAATTCGCGGTGGGCGCGTACCTGGATCAACGCGGTGAGCAGGTCGGGGTCGTCGGCGTCGGGCGTGGCGCTGGCCGCGAGCGCGGCGGCGCGCCCCATCAGCCCGGCGTCACTCGCGGCCAACGCGGCGTTGGCCAGTCGGCTGGACCGTCGTACCGGATCGGCGCTGAGCTCCGCGGCTCGCTCGTAGGCGGCCGCCACCGCCGCGTGGCCGCCGCGGGTGCGTGCCCGTTCCGCCGCTTCGGCCAACTCCCGTGCGACGTCCTCGTCGGGACCGAGCGCGGCGGCGGCCAGGTGCCACGCCCGCCGGTCGGCCGCATCGATCACCGCCGAACCGGTGAGGGCGTCGGCGAGCGCTCGATGCACGGCGAGCCGTCGGGTGACCGGCGCGCCCTGGTAGACGGCGGTCCTGATCAGGGGATGACGGAAACCGATGGTCGCCCCCCTGACCTCGATCAGCCGGCTTCGCTCGGCCGCCTCCAGGCCGTGCAGAGCGGCACCCGCGCCCACCAGCGTTCCGAGCTCGCCGGAGCCGTCGGCCGCGGCGATCAGCAGCGCGGTCCGTGCGGACTCGGGAAGCTCGGCGATCTGTGCCTGGAAAGCCTCCTGGACCCGGTCGGCGACCGGCATCGCACCCACCGGTGACAAGCGTCCCGCCCGCTGTTCGGCGCTGAGTGCGGCGGGCAGTTCGATGAGCGCCAGGGGGTTGCCGTCCGACTCCTCGATGAGACGGTCGCGCACCTGCGGGGGAAGATCGGCGGGGAGCAGGGCGGCGGCGGCTGCGCTGTCCAGACCGCCGAGCCGAAGCTCGGGCAGCCCGGCGGCCGGGAAACCCGCGCGGGCCGCGAAGATCATGACGATGCCTTCGACCTCGAGGCGGCGGGCGGCGAACAGCAGCGCGTCCATGGACGCCTGGTCGAGCCACTGTGCGTCATCGATCAGGCAGAGCAACACGCCGTCCCCCGCGAGCTCGGAGAGCAGGCTCAGCGTGGCCAGCCCGACCAGGAACCGGCTTTCCGGAGCGATGTCGCCCAACCCCAGGGCACCCTTGAGTGCGCTGGCCTGCGCGTCGGGCAGTGCGTGGATCCGGTCGAGCCCGGCGCGCAGAAGCTGGTGGAGTGCGGCGAAGGGCAGCGTGGCCTCGGACTCGATACCGACGCCGCGCAGCACCCGCACGCCCTCTGCCGACCCGGCGGCATGGTCGAGGAGCGCGGACTTCCCGATCCCCGCTGGGCCGCGGATGACCAGGGTCCCGCTCTGGCCGGTCCGGGCTGCCGCAAGGAGCCGTTCGATCTCCGCCTGTTCGCCAGCTCGTCCGTGCAGCACCTCAGGAACCTACCGTCACGATGACGGATTCGGCCCGGGGCCGGACCTTCATAGCGTCGGGGTCACACGACGTCAGCACTACGAAGGGAACTCCGCAATGGCCACCATCGCGAGCACCGTGACGACAGCGGCCGACGCCAAGTTGCTCCGCTTCGCCCTCAAGCAGGACGCGACCGGCTCGGGCGCCAATGGCGTCCTCTACGTCCTCGCGGCGGCGATCTTCGGCGAGCTGTTCGGCCTGCCCGCCACGTTGCTCTACCCGGTCGGCGCGTTCCTGGTCGCCTTCGCCGCCGCCCTGTTCCTCCTCGCCTCGCGGCCGACCGTCAGCAGGGCCGCCGTGGGCGTCGTGATGGCCGTCAACATCGCCTGGGTGGTCGCGAGCGCCGAGCTGCTCATCGCCGGTTGGTTCCCGCTGACCGGCCTCGGCACCGCACTGGTGATCGCACAGGCGGTCGTGGTCACCGCTTTCACCGGCCTGCAGTTCGCCGGTCTTCGCCGGACCGGCTGAACGACCGACCGGGTCGTCCCGCGACCAGAACCGCTGGAATCGACTCTGCGCAGAGTGGCCGCCCCGACCGGGCGGTCACTCTGCCCCTGTCTGCCGGGGACCGGTGAGGCGACGGCGGCGCAGCTCGGGAGCCGTGGGCCACCGTCCGCGTCTCACCCCGCCGCGGGGGGCGGGCCGGTGTAGCCGCTGCTCCACCGGAACCGGTTGCTCGGCTGGGCGTACTCCTCGACGACGTGCGCGATCCAGCCCGCCGTCCGGGCCACCGCGAAGATCACCTCCGCGGCGCCCGGGCCCATGCCGGTCGCGTGCGCCAACGCGGCGAGCGCGAAGTCGACGTTGGGCCGGGCGTCCCGCCGCGCCGCCGTCGCGACCAGATCGTCGACGGTGCGCCGCAGGGCGCCCTCGACCGGCAGGCCCGCGACCAGGTCGAGCAGCGCCGCCCCGCGCGGGTCGCCGTCGGGATAGCGCGGATGCCCGAAGCCGGCCAGGCCGCCGGTCCGTAGCCAGTCGGCGATCGCGGCCGGCACCCCGTCGCGCAGCGCGGCCTCGATGAACCGGTGGACGCTGGCGCCGATCGCGCCGTGCATCGGGCCGTCCAGCGCGCCGAGACCGGCGAGCACCGCCGCGTAGGGGTTCGCCCGGGTCGACGCCGCGACCCGGACCGCGATGGTCGAGGCGGCCAGGTCGTGGTCGGCGAGCAGGACGAGTGCGGCGTTGAGCGCCCGGACGCCGTCCGGGTACGCCAGCGCGCCGGTCAACCGGCACCACAGCCGGGCCGCCAGGCCGTCGTCCGGTGGTGCCTCGCCGACCGGCGGCAGGGCGTCGACCATGGTGGACAGCAGCCCGGGCGCGAGCGCGGTGACGGTGGCCGGCGCCAGGTCGAAGCGGAGCGGGTCCATCGCGGCGGCGACGGCGACGATCACCGGCAGCCGGTCGAAGACCCGGGCCTGGGCGGGCAGGTGCTCGGCGGCCCGCCGCGCCCGCTCCAGGGTCTCCGGGGACGCGGTGAAATCCGTGTGCCGCCGCTCCCCCGTCCACAGCCACTGCGCGACCTCCTCGAACGAGGTGACCGGCGCGAGGGCGGCGGCGTCCAGCCCCCGGTAGTGCAGCCGCCCGTAGGCGATCAACGTGGTGGCGGTCCGCATCGCCGGGGCGGCGTCGCGGTCCGGCCGGGTCGCCTGCGTACGGGCGGCCAACCGCTCCACGTCGGCCAGCCGGAACCGGCTGACCCGCTCGCCCGGAACCTTGACCCGGTCAAGCAGACCCCGGCTGACGTACGCATAGACGGTCTCGGGCTTGATGCGCAGGCGGTGCGCCACCTCGGCGGTGGTCAGCAGGGGTTCCCCGGGCATGTGGCCATGCTCTCACATTGACTGGATCAATGTTGACTGGGTCCGATCGGCGGCGCGAGGCTGCCGGCATGGCTGACACCATCACCGTTCCGCGCGGGCTCGCCGGCGTCGTGGTCACCGACACCACCATCGGCCACGTCCGCGGCCACGAGGGCTTCTACCACTACCGCCAGTACTCGGCCATCGACCTGGCCGAGCGCCGCACCCTGGAGGACGTCTGGGCGCTGCTCATCGACGGTTTCCTCCCCGCCGAGCCCAAGGCGCTGCACGCGGAGATCGCGCCGCTGCGCCACATCCCACCCGCGGTCGCCGCCGCCCTGCCCGGCATCGCCGCGGCCACGACGGCGCGGGACCCGATGGGTGGGTTGCGTGCCGCGCTGGCCGTCGCCGGCCTCGCCGGCGGCGCCCGCCCGCTCTACGACACCCCGCCCGCCGAACGCCGAGCCCAGGCCATGGCGCTCTGCGCGCTCACGCCCAGCCTGCTGGCCGCGCTGTACCGGCTGCACGCCGGACTGGAGCCGATCGAGTCTCGGGACGACCTGTCGCACGCGGCGAACTACCTGTACATGATCACCGGTGAGGAGCCGTCCGAGCTCCACGCCCGGGCGATCGAGCGCTACCTGATCGCGACCGTCGACCACGGCTTCAACGCCTCGACCTTCACCGCCCGCGTCATCGCCTCCACCGGCGCCGACATCTACGCCTGCGTCGGCGGCGCCCTGGGGGCGCTGTCCGGCCCGCTGCACGGCGGTGCTCCCAGCCGGGCCCTCGACACCCTCGACGCGATCGGCTCGATCGACCGGGCCGACGCGTGGTTGCGCACCCGCATCCTGAACGGCGAGCGGATCATGGGGTTCGGGCACCCGATCTACCGGACCGAGGACCCACGCTCGCGGATGCTCAAGGGGATCGCCCAGTCCCTCGGCGGTGAGCTGGTGGACCTCGCCGTGGCCGTGGAGGAGCGGGTGCTGTCGTTGCTGGCCGAGCTGAAGCCCGGCCGCGAGCTGCACACCAACGTGGAGTACTACGCGGGCGTGGTCATGCACCTGTGCGGCCTGCCCCGGGAGATGTTCACCCCGACCTTCGCCACCAGCCGGGTCATCGGGTGGTGCGCGAACGTGCTGGAACAGGCCGAGGACTCGAAGATCATCCGGCCTGATTCGCGGTACGTGGGCCCGCCCCCGCCACAGCCGGTGCCGTGAGCGGCCGGTAGGTCGGGCACCGGCGGTGCGTACCTCGCCGCCGGCCGTCACTCGACCAGGCAGCGACCCCGACGACCGGTCGTGCGCGGCCAACGCGATTCGGCAGCAACGCGCGGCTCCGGGCGGCCGGTCGTGCCCGGCGCCGGCGATCCGGCAGCAGCGCACTGGCCCGGCGGCCGGTCGTGCGCGGCGTTGCCGGAGCCAGTGCGCGTCAGGAGAGGTCGAGGCGGAACAGCTCGGCGGCGTTGCGCCAGGCGACCCGCTCGGCCAACTCCGGCGCGAGGTCGGCGGCGAGCACCGCCCCGTACGCGGCGGCCGGGTCGATCAGGGTGGCGTCGGTGCCGAACAGCAGCCGGCGCGGATTGACCGCCGCCGCCACCGCGGCGAAACGACCCGCCTCGGTGTGCGAGAAGCACGGCTCCAGCCAGAGCCGGTCCACCGAGTTGGCCGCCTCGACGGCGTGCCGCCAGCCGTTGGCGCCCATGTGCCCGGCGATGGCTCGCGCCCCGGGCACGTCCGCCACCGCCTGGGCCAGGTCGAGCGGGCTGGTGTCCCAGGTGTGCACGAGGGCGGGCAGGTCGTGCGCGGTGGCCAGTTCCAGCGCCGCGCGGGTCTGCGGCGAGTTCGCCGGCGAGCCGGTGTAGTCGGTGTGGATCTTCACGCCGACGAACCGGCCGGTGGGCAGCAGCTCGCGCAGGTCCCGCTCGGCGTCGTCCAGCCGGCGCGGGTTGATGGTCAGGTAGCCGAGCAGCCGGTCGCTGCTCTCCAGCACCCGGGCCATCGCCCGGTTGCCGGCCGCGACGTCGTAGATCACCGCCTCGGTGGCGGAGACGACGGCCAGGTCGATGCCGTACCGGTCCATCACCGCGAGGTTGGTGGCGACCGCGCCGACCTCCATGCTGAAGAACCACGGCCCCCAGTGGGCGTGCACGTCGATGATCATTTGGTCAGCCCCAGGATCCGGCGGGCGTTGCCGCCCGTCACCGCCGCGACCGCGGTCGGGCCGAGCCCGCCCCGGGCCAGCCGCAGCCGCGGCACGACGAGCTCGTAGAACGGGGTGCGGGAGCCGTAGAGCAGGCGCTCGACGCCGAGGTGCGCGGCGACGGTCTCCAGCGCGTCCGGCGAGTTGAGCAGCCGGGTGGAGGTGTGGAAGCCCGGCTCGTCGCGGGCCGCCACCACGAAGTCGCCCAGGTGGTAGAAGTGCGTGTCGAGGAAGACCACGGTGGCGCCGCGCAGCGGCCGCCAGAACCGGCGTACGTCGCCGCCGGTCAGGATCACCAGGCCGGCCTCGGTGGCCCGGCGGGCGACGTGCCGCACCGACGGGAAGTCCGGCTCGACGTGCTGTTCGTCGGGGAACAGCCGGACGGCCCGGAAGCCGCGTTCGGCGAGCCGGACGACCTCCCGTTCGGCACCGAGCGGGTCGCGCAGGTCCAGCCCGCCGACCGGCAGCACGCCGGGGCCGGCGAGGGCGGCCACCTCGTCGTTGCCGCTGCGCACGTCGAACAGGGCCGCCCGCAGGCTGGCCACGGCCGCCCGCTCGACGCCGTTGGCGGCCAGCGTCGCGGTGACCGCCGCCGGTTCGCCGGTGGGGCCGGGCCGGTCGGCGTACCGGCCGACGAGCACGTCGATGTCGAGGGTGACCGGCGGCAGGTCGCCGGGCACGAACGGGTTCCCGGTCACCGGCATCCCGCCACTCGCAGCACCCGGTCCCGGTCGCCGTCGGGCAGCGCCGGGGCGTGCGGGTCGACGGCGTGGCCCGCCGGGATCCGCCCTTCCGCGGCGGCGATCCAGAGCATGCGCTGCACGTACCCTTCCATCGGTTCGGTGAAGGTGACCTCGGCCAGTCGGTCGAGGTCGGCGGAGGCGGTGAGGAACTCGTCGTACCGCTTGTCGGCGTAGGCGCGCAGCGCCCGGGCGGTGACCGGGACCGTCGCGGCGGCCAGGCCGACCAGGGCCGCCTCGGCGCCCCACATCAGCGATGGCCCGAACATCCGGTCCTCGCCGGTGACCGCCAGCCGGTCGGCCCGGTGCGCGGCCGCCAGCGCGGCCTGGCAGGCGATGGCGTCGTGCAGCCGGGCCACCTTCACCCCGGCGACGCCGGGGTGCGCCAGCAACGCGGCCAGCGCCGGCTCCGGGTACGGCCGCAGGTAGAGGTCGAAGGCGAGCATCGGCAGGCCGGCCGCCCGCCAGAGCGCGTCGTGGTGGGCGACCGGGTCGTCGTCGACCGGGAAGACCAGCAGGCCGTCCGCGCCGAGGGCGGCCGCCCGTCGCGCCTGCGCGGTCACCTCGTCGGTGCGCTCCCCCGGCCGGCCACCGACGCCGACGATCACCGGCACCCCGGTCTGCACGGCACGGCGGACGACCAGGTCGCGGGTGGCCTCGTCGAGGTAGGGGCCGCGGCCGGTGTGCGCGAGCACCGCCAGCGCGTCGGCCCCGTCGGCGACCAGCCCGCCCAGGTACCGGCCGAGCACCTCCTCGTCGACGGCCCCGGCCGCGTCCACCGGGGTGGCGCCGGCGGCGACGAGGCGCCAGCGCAGCCGGTCGCGCAGCGCGGCGGCGGCCGGCGCGATCATCCGGCCACCGCGGCGCGGACGGCCTGGGCGATCTCGTCGACGTGCGCGTCGGTGTACCGCTCGTTCCAGTCGATCACCAGCAGGGTCTGCTCGATCAGCCGCTCGGCGACCGGGCACGCGCCCGGTCCGTAGCTCGGCAGCCGGTCGGCGGGCGGCACGGTGAGCGGGAAGCGGGAGCTGCCGTAGACGGGCGCCTCGGTCAGGGCCGGCGCCCAGTGCAGCGGCTGCTGCAGGTAGCCGGCGCGGGCCGGGATGCCGGCCGCGGCGAGCTTCCCGGCCACCTCGTGGTTGGTCAGCGGCGGGTCCAGCACGATCGGGAACAGCCACCAGGCGTGCGCGTCGACGTCCGCCGGCAGGTGCAGCCCGGGCAGGCCGGCCAGCGCGTCGACCAGCCGCCGGGCGGTGCGCCGGCGGTCGGCGAGCACCCCGGGCAGCTTCGCCAGTTGGGCCCGGGCGACGGCGCCGGCGAGCTCGGTCATCCGGTAGTTGAGGCCGAGGCTGACGTGCCGGCGGGCCTCGTCGCGTGGCCAGCCCTTGTCGGCGAAGAGCCGCATCCGGCGGGCCAGCACCGGGTCGTCGGTGATGGTCAGGCCGCCGTCGCCGCAGGTGATGTGCTTCCACTGCTGGAGGCTGAAGCAACCGATCGCGCCGGCCGTGCCGGCGAGGGTGCCGTCCGGGTAGCGGGTGAGCCAGGCCTGGGCGCAGTCCTCGATCAGCGGCACCCCGGCGGCGTCGGCCACCGCGCGCAGGTCGACGGCGGCGCCGAACAGGTGCACCGCGAGGATCGCCCGGGTGCGCGGCCCGATCGCGGCGGCGACCGCCGCCGGGTCCAGGTTGCCGGTGTACGGATCGACGTCGGCGAACACCGGCACCGCGTTCTGCGCCAGAATGGGCGCGACCGTGCCGAAGTCACTGATCGGAGAGGTGATGATCTCGTCGCCGGGGTCCGGCGCGACGGCCGCGACGGCCAGGTGCAGGGCCGCCGTCCCCGAACTGGCGGCCACCGCGTGCGACACTCCATGGCGGTCGGCCATCTCGCGCTCTAGGGCGCGGACCTCCGTGCCCCAGACCGAGCTGAGCATGCCGGACTGGAGCACCCGGCTGACCGCGGCCAGCTCCTCGGCGCCGATCGTTCGGCCGCTGGCGTCGGCCATGCTGGGAAACACGTGACCCTCCGGGGCTTCAGTAATACCGGGCCTGACCGTAATCTTGTGCTGCGAACAATGCAACCCCCGACAGGAGGCAGCGGTGACCATCGAGATCGGGGTCATCGGTCCGCACGACCTGGTCGACGACGTGGCCGCCGCCTGCGAGGAGCAGCCCGGCGTCACCGCCCGTCGACTGCACTACGACCACGAGTCGCAGGCTCCGGCGATCGTGGAGGCGCACGCGGGCCAGGTGGAGGCGTGGCTGTTCACCGGGGTGGTGCCCTACACCCTCGCCCGGGAGGCGAACGCGCTGAACCGTCCGGCGGTCTTCGTCGACTACACCGGCGCGACCCTGCTCCAGGCCGCCGTACGGCTGTTGCGCGCCGGGCACGACATCACCCGGATGTCGATCGACACCGTCACCGGCGCCGACGTCGCCACCACCTTCGGCGAGGCGGGGCTGCCGGTGGACCGGGTCCGCTCGCTGCCGTACCGCAGCGGCCTGCGCTCCGACGACGTGGTCGCGTTCCACCGCCGGCAGCACAAGGCCGGCGCGGACGTCGCGGTCACCTGCATCAGCTCGGTGTACGAGGTGCTGCGCCACGAGATGCCGGCGTTCCGCCTCGCCCCGTCGAACCACTCGGTGCGCACCGCGCTGCGCCAGCTGCTGCTCCAGGTCGGCAGCCAGGCCCAGGAGGACGCCCAGATCGCGCTCGGGCTGGCGAACCTCTCCGACGGCGACGACGGGCTGCTCAAGGAGGTGGCCGGGCTCGGCGGCACGCTCGCCCGGTTCGCGCCCGACACGTACCTCATCGTCACCACCCGGGGCCCGCTGCACGACGCCACCGGCGGGTTCACCGCGCTGCCGATGCTGCGCCGCCTGGCCGACCGGCACGAGACCGTGCAGATCGGCTTCGGCCTGGGGCGCAGCGCCGCGGAGGCGGAGAACCTGGCCCGCCGCGCGCTAAGCCGGGCCCGCCGGGTCGGGCCGACCACGGCGGTGCTGTCGCTGCGGGGCGAGACCGACATTGTGCTCGAGTCGACCACGCCGCCCCCGGCGCCGTCGGAGGTGAACCTGGCGGTCATCGCCCAGCGGGTCGGCCTGTCGGTGCCCACCCTGCTGCGGCTGCGGGAGGTGCGCACGTCGGTCGGCGACGAACCGCTGACCAGCCGCGAGGTGGCCGACCAGCTGCGGGTGCAGCAACGCACCGCGCGGCGCATGCTGCACCGGCTGGAACTGGCCGGCCTGGCCGAGCGGACCGGCAACCTCGCCTCCGGCACCAGCGGCCGCCCGCTGACCCTCTACCGCCTGACCCTCTGAAGCGGTCCGGTCCACGCCCCCGTTGGACGCGGACCGGATCGCCGGCCACCCTGCGTTGATCATGAAGTTAGCGGCGGAGTCGATCTCCGGAACTGCCACTAACCTCATGGTCAACGCGGGGTGAAGGGGCCGGCGG
>NZ_QGSW01000025.1:0-23892 GCF_003176715.1 Micromonospora sp. S4605 | reverse complement strand
CTCGGGGCCGGGCTGCGCTTCGTCCGGCGTGATCCGCTGCTCCGGGCGATCGTCGCGATGGTGCTGCTGACGAACCTGCTCGACCAGGCGATGACGGCGGTGCTGGTCCCGGTGCCGGGCTGACCACGGCGTCACCGGCGCCAGGTCGGGCCGCATCACGCGGTTCCGGCAGGAAGGACGTCGACAACGGCCTGGCGGCCGTCGGACTGGCCCGACAACTCCATTGCGGTGCCCGGAGACGGCCGGCGGCGGGCTGTGCCGCCGCCGGCCGGTCGTTCCGGAGGTCAGTTCTCGACGTCCGCCGCCGGCGGGTCGTCGTCGGTGCTGGTCGACACCAGGACCAGGTCGTACGTGTACAGCGCTCCCGGTGCCAGCCACGACCACGAGTCACGCGGCTGCACCACGCGGAGCTCCCTGCTCAGGGCCTGCCCGGTGTCGGGGTCGATGATCAGACGTACCTCGAGCCCGTTCCCGGGGTCACCCGGCGTGAACGCGATCGCCTGCCCGGGCCGACCGCGCATGTCCTGGACGGCTCCCAGCCCGCGCACCCCCGGCAACGTGGCGAGCAGGCGGTACGCGGCGGCCCGCACCTCGTTGCTGACCGGCAGGTCGATCACCACATGGGTGGCGACGGTGAACAGCCACTCGTCGCGGTCGGTGGGCATGTCGCCGCCACCCCCGTCGAAGCGGCCGAGCAGTACGTCGCGGAGGCCGGCCGGATCGGTCGGCAGCGCGTCGAGTTCCGCCTGCGAGACGTTCCGGTCGCCGAGGGCGAACAGGTGCGCCGGGTCCACCTTGTCGCCGTAGATCCTGCCCGGGCCGATCCGCAGGTCGTACGGCTTCGGCTTGGTGATCCGGACGACGGACGGCGAACCGTCGCGCCGCCAGGCGGCCTCGTCGCCCGGCGTGGCGGGCGTGGCGCCGAGCGACTGCCCGAACACCCAACTGCTGTCGGCGTCGGAGCGGGCCAGCCAGTACTGGCCGCCGCTCCGGTCCACCATGGTGTACGTGCCGTCGGCGGCCTCGACCGGCACCGCCCGGCCGCTCTCGGTCTGCATGGTCAGGTAGCGCCCGCCGGATCGCGGGGCGCTGTCGCTGCGTTCGGCGGCCACGAGCAACAACCGGCTGGAGTCCATCGGCGCCTGGATCGCGGGCGCCGCGGCGCCGGGGGCGGCGTCGGGGGCGGCGTCGGGCGCGGTGCGCGGAGCGGTGCCCGGTCCGGTCACGGCCACGACGACGGCGGTCACGGTCGCCGCGGCCGCCCCCACCGTCCCGAGGAAGGCCACCCGTCGACGCCGGGACCCGCGCAGCCGGCCGAGCGTGACGTGCTGTTCGGTGGCCGAAGCGTCGGCCACGATGCCGGCGATGCCCGGCGGGAGTTGTTCGCTCCGGTGCGGCGGCGGGTCCAGCCGCGCCGGCCGGGCCTTGGCGAGCAGGTCCATCACGTCTGGTGATCGGTTCATCGGGTCGACTCCTTCGGAACGAGCGTGGCGGCGGGTCGAGGACGTTCCGGTTCGGCGGCGGCGGCCAGGGCGTTCTTCAGGTGACGCCGGGCGCGGTGCAGGCGCACGTAGTACGTCGCGGTGGAACAGCCGAGGACCCGAGCCGCCTGGCCGGGCACCAGCCCGTGCCAGGCGACCAGCGTCAGCAGTTCGCGGTCGTCGTCGGACAACCGGGCCAACGCGGTGAGCACCGCGGCCCGTTCGGCGACCCCGTCCGCGACGTCGGCGACGGACGCGTCGGCGATCCACGCGCGCAGCTCGGCGGCGACGGCCTGCTGCCGTTCCTCGGCGCGGTACCGCTCGTACACGATCCTGCGGGCGACGGCGAGCAGCCATGGCAGCGGAGTCGCCCTGGGCAGCGCCGGCAGCCGCCGCCACGCCACCAGGAAGGTCTCGGCGACGACCTCGTCGGCCAGCTGGCGACCGGCGCGGGTGACGGCGTACGCGTACACCTGCCGGTGGTGCGCCTGGTACACGGCGGTGAAATGATCACCGGGTTCGGGTTCGGGTTCGGGTTCTGGCACGGGTTCCGGCCCTCCCAAGTCAGGCTTCTCAGTCACCAGGAAATGTCTCGCGCACGCCGTTTCTTACCGGGAGCGTTCACCAGGGTGCGAGGTGGACCCGCGCGGCCCTGATCCGGCTCCGACCGGGGACCTTCGTCGGCCCGCGGGACGCGGCGATCGGGCACGCTGGGTCGTGGGACGACGCGGCGGCGACGGAAGGGGTGGGAGTTGGCGCCGGAGGTCTCGCCGGGCAGGGCCTGGGCGGCGCTCGTCGTGCTGTCATCCGCCGCGTTCGCGTTCATCACGACCGAACTGCTGCCGATCGGTCTGCTCACCCTCATGGCACCGGATCTCGACCGGTCACGGTCGCAGGTGGGCCTGCTGGTCAGCGGGTACGCCGTGGTGGTCGTGCTGGCGTCCGTACCGCTGGCCCGGCTGACCCGGCGGATCCCCCGCCGCGGGCTGCTCGGCGGCACGCTCGCGTTGTTCGCGGCCGCGAACCTGGTGGCCGCGCTCGCCTCGACGTACGCCGTGCTGGCCGGCGCCCGGGTCGTCACCGCGCTCACCCAGGCCCTGTTCTGGTCCATCGTCTCGCCAGCGGTGACCGGTCTCTTCCCGGTCGCCGTGCGCGGCCGGGTGGTGGCGTTGTTCGCGACCGGGGCGGCGCTCGCCCCGGTGCTCGGGGTCCCCGCCGGCACCTGGCTGGGGCAGCAGGCCGGCTGGCGCGCGGCGTTCGCGGTGCTGGCCGCCGTCGGCGCGGCCATCGCCGCCGCGGTCGTCGTGCTGATCCCGTCGTACGCCCCGGCGTCCGGCGGCGCCGCCCGGGGCACCGCGCCGCACCGGCGTCGCTTCGCGATGCTGCTGGTCGCGACCGCCGTCGGCATCGGCGGCTTCCTGACGTTGCAGACGTATGTGACACCGCTGCTGCTCGACGTCAGTGGCTTCACCGACGCCGCGCTGGCTCCGCTGCTGTTCGTCTCCGGCGCGACCGGCGTGGTCGGCACCATCCTGGTGGGCCGCACCCTCGACGCCCATCCGACCGGGTCGCTGCTGGTGCCGCTGAGCGTGGGCACCACCGCCCTGCTCGGCCTGTACGCCCTCGGCACCCTCCAGTCCGCAACGGTGGTCCTGCTCGCCGGCGTCGGCTTCGCCTACGCGGCGTTCGGCACCGCCGTCCAGAGCCGGATGCTGCAACTCGCCCCCGGCAGCACCGACATCGCCTCGGCCGGCGTCAGTACCGCCTTCAACGTCGGGATCGCCGGCGGGTCGATGCTCGGCGGTGTCCTGCTGCCCGGCCCCGGTCCGCGACTGCTCGCCCTCGTCGGCGGGTTGCTGACCCTGGTCGCGCTCGGGGTGCTCGCCGTCGACGCGCGCCGGCACGCCGTGCGCCCGCGGCCCGCCGCTCCGGCGGCGTCCGCCACGCTGGGCAGGACCGAGGGCGACGAGACGGCCGCTGCCACCCGGTGAGCCGGGCCCCCGCTGCCGGCGGGTGAGCGGGGCCGCCGGGACGGGCCCGGCGACCCCGCCAGCATCCGGTTGGTGCGGTCGGCCCGCGCCGCGCGTCCCGCGGCCGCCGGGCGGATCGCCGGGTGCGGCCTCAGTTGGCGAGCAGCGCCAGCGAACCGACCACCGGCGCCGCGTAGAGCAGCGGGAACGGGATGTGCGCGTACGACCGGGCCCGGAGCACGGTGACCACCGCACCGGTGAAATACAGCGCCAGGCCGACCCCGGCCAGCACGCCGACGACCGGCGCGACCAGGCCGACCAGCAGGCCCACGGCGCCCGCGGCCTTGGCCGCGCCGAGCCAGGGCCACCACGACCGGGGCACGCCGTAGTCGGCGAGCGGCTCCACGACCCACTTCGCGCGCAGGAAGACGGAGGCGGCGGAGAAGCCGACCATCGCGGCGGCCAGGACGGTGACGACGACGTAACTGGTGGACATGGCGACGCTCCTCATGGTGCGGATGCCGGTGCGGTGGTGGCTCCCGGCTGACTGACTCCCTCACCGCGTTGACCCGCCGCGCCGCGCCGGTGTGACAGGAGACCGGGAGGACTTTCCGAAGCGCCGCCGGGATCCGGTCACCGGCGCGGTGTCGGCTCGGCTCCGGGCCCCGACGGCGGTTACGCAACGGAGGGTGTCCGGGTGCTGGCGTCCGGGAGCCGAGGATGTATGGTGGTCGATGTGCCCGCCGCGCCGTCGTGCCGTCGGTGCGGGAGGCCAGTGGTATGGCGGGATGTGATCCGATCCGCCGGGAACGAGTCGATCAAGCGGTTACCACGGATTGCCGTGAAGGTCGTAATCCGCAGGGTGCGAAGTGGTCGGTGACGCGCGACCCCCGTGATCTGCGCTGGCTCGATGATGGCGGTGGCCCGAACGGCGCAACCTGGTCAACGCTCGGGCGGGGCGGGCTGGCGCGGCTTTTCCGTGTGCCCGCTCGTGTGGCACGATCGTGGAACCTCCACCATCCCTGTGACACTTCCCCGACAGGAGCAAACATGTCTGGTCGAAGGCTGGGCCGACTGGCTGGCTCGCTCCTCGTGCTTGCTGCCGCTGCCGCGATCGTCTACACCACCGGTCTCTACGCCATCGCCGGTAACTACCAGGCTGCCGACATCATCTGGACCATCAGCCCCGGCGACTCCGCCAGCTACCAGGCCGGCGACATCATCTGGACCGTCAGCCCGGGCGACTCCGCCGTCGACAGCGGGCTCTGACCGGAGCCATCATCATCACCGGCGGACGGCCGAGGCCGCGCCGGTTGTAGGGGAGCGGCATGGCGCAGCGTGAGCGCCCGCGACGGCGGTCGACCGACCATGCCTGGCTCATCACCGGGCCGCTCGCCCTGTTCGCCGTCGTCTGCGCCACGGTGACCGCGCTGGTCGCCGACGAGCCGGTCGGCGAGTGGCCGCAGGCGGCTCTCCTGCTGGTCGTCATGATCGGCGTCGGCATACCGGTGCTCAACTTCGTCGTCCGGCGTCAGTCGTTCGGCGTGACGCTCACCGAGATACCGCTCGTCGTCGCGCTGTACCTGCTTCCGCCGCTCACCGTCGTGGTCATCTACACGGTGGCCTCGGTGGTCACCCAGACCCGGCACCGCTTCTCACCGGCCAAGTTCTGGTTCAACGTCGCCAAGGCGGCGGCGGGCACCTCGCTGGCCGGGCTGGTCCTGCAGGCGCTGCCGCCGATGGGGGTGGTCGGCCCCGGCACCTGGTTGAGCCTCTTCGCCGCGGTCACCGCGGTGATCCTGGTCAGCCTCGCCGCGGTGGTCGGCGTACACACCCTGTTGCAGGGCTGGCAGGCCGGCCGGGACGCGCTCCGTACCGCTCCGCCGGCGCTGCTGACCGCGGCGATCAACGTCTCGATGGGCCTGATCATCCTGATCGCGGTCACCGCCACCTGGTGGTCGTTGGTGCTGCTGGCGGCGCTGGCCGCGGCGCTGGTCCTGGTCTACCGCTCCTACGCCCAGTTCTTCCGCCAGCACCGCACGCTCGCCGAGATGTACGACCTGACCCGGGCGATCGCCGAACGCGGCCAGGACGGCAGCCTGGTCGACGCGCTGCTGGGCCGGGTGCGGGCCCTGATGCAGGCCGAGTACGCGACGCTCTGGCTGCCCGCTCAGGGCCGGCACCCGGAGGTGCTGCTCACCGCCCGGGTGGACGACCCGGGTCTGCTCGACGTCGTGCCGACCCCGGCCACCCTTCGCGAGCGGGCCGCGGCCGAGGGCCGGACGATCGCGGTCGGCCGGGCCTTCGACGGCGCCCAGGAGGCGCGCCGGACGCTGAGCGACGGCAAGATCAAGGATGTAGTGGTGGTGCCGCTCCGCTCCGGCCAGGCGGTCATCGGCACCCTGGAGGTCGCCAACCGGCTCAGTGACGTCGGCCATTTCAGTCCGGGTGACATTCCCATCTTCGAGACGGTGGCGGCACACGCCGCGGTCGCCCTGGAGAACTCGCGGCTGGTCGACCGGCTGCGCCACGACGCCTATCACGACGCGCTGACCAAGCTGCCCAACCGGCGCCGGATCGTCGGTGCGCTGGACGAGTCGGTCAGGATCCGGGCGCCCGGCGAGGTGGTCGCGCTGCTGCTCTTCGACGTCGACGGGCTGCGCCAGGTGAACGAGTCGCTCGGTCATGCCGCCGGTGACAAGGTGCTCGCCGAGGTCGCCGACCGGTTGCGCGCCTGCGCGCCGTCGGCAGCCCTGGTCGGCCGGGCCGGCGGCGACGAGTTTCTGGTGACGCTGCGGCTGGAGAGCGTCGACGCGGCCCTCGACCTCGCCGCCCAGCTGCGCGAGCAGATCCGCGACGAGATGGTCTTCGACGGGCTCACCCTGGACGTCGACACGGCGGTCGGGGTGGCCGTACACCCGGATCACGGCAGCGACGCGGCCTCCCTGCTGCAACGGGTCGACCTGGCGGCGAACGCGGCGAAGTCCGTGCCGGGCAGCGTGCAGCTGTTCAACCCGGCGCTGGAGTCCCGGTCGCTGCGCCGGCTCGGCCTCGCCGGCGACCTGCGGCGGGCGCTCGACGACGGCGAGCTGGAGGTCTACTTCCAGCCGAAGGTGACCCTGCGGGACCGCCGGCTGGTCGGGGTGGAGTGCCTGGCCCGCTGGGAGCACCCGGCGCACGGCACGGTCGCCCCGGAGGACTTCGTGGCGGTGGCGGAGCACACCGGCCAGCTCGGCCGGCTCACCGAGTTCGTGCTCCGGGAGGGGCTGCGGCGCAGCCGGGACTGGGCGCCCGGCGGCCAGCCGCTCGCCGTCGCGGTCAACCTCTCCGCCCGTACGCTCACCGACCAGCACTTCCCGGCCCGGGTCGCCGAACTGCTCGACGAGTACGGCGTACCGCCGCACCGGCTCACCCTGGAGATCAAGGAGTCCGGGGTGCTGGACGGCACCGACCGCCCCATCCCGACCCTGCGCCGGCTGCGCGACCTCGGCGTACGGCTCTCGGTGGACGACTTCGGCACCGGCGACTCGTCCCTGGCCCACCTGCGCCGGCTGCCGGTGCACGAGGTCAAGGTCGACCGTTCGTTCGTACAGGGCATGGCCACCGACCCGGGTGATCTGGCGATCGTGAACGCGGTGGTCACCCTCTCCCAGCAGTTCGGGCTGGCGGTGGTGGCCGAGGGCGTGGAGAGCGAGTTGACCCTGGAGCTGCTGCAGGACATCGGCTGCGAGATCGGGCAGGGCTTCCTGTTCAGCCGCCCGCTGCCGTACGAGCGGCTGGAGGCCTGGTTCGGCGCCCAGGTGGACCCGGAAACGATCACCGCGGGCGAGCTGCCGCGCCTGCGTGTGGTGCCCTGAGCTGGGCGGACACCCCGGTGCGGGGTGGGCGGGGGATCCGATTTCACCTCCGGCGCGGGGCCGTGTAGTCTTACCCCTGCGCGTCGCCCCCCGGGGAGATCGCGCAGGCCCCCTTAGCTCAGTCGGCAGAGCGTCTCCATGGTAAGGAGAAGGTCTACGGTTCGATTCCGTAAGGGGGCTCGAGGGTTCAGCTGGACCCACCGCGGCGGTGTAGCTCAGATGGCAGAGCAAGCGGCTCATAATCGCTGTGTCGCCGGTTCAAGTCCGGCCACCGCTACTCTCGTCCTCCGGGCGTGTTCCTGGTGGTCGTAGGACGGGCGCCACTGGCGCCCACTTTGCATGTCCGCGTAGTCAGCGCGTAGGCTGATGCGCCGTAGTTGTTACCCGTAGCGAGGAAGGCACTCCGCCGTGGCGAAGGCGACCGATGTCCGGCCGAAGATCACTTTGGCGTGTGTGGAGTGCAAGGAGCGCAACTACATCACGCGCAAGAACCGTCGTAACGACCCGGACCGCATCGAGCTGAAGAAGTTCTGCCCGCGCGACGGCCGGCACACGGTCCACCGCGAGACCCGCTGACCTGCGGCCGGCCCCGCCGGACCGGTCCACAGCACTCCCGAGCGCCGATCTGTACGGCACGGCGCGGCTTCGAGCCGCAGCCGACCGCACAGATCGGCGCTCGCGTTCTGCGTGTAGGTTCGCGGCATGTCCCTGGACCCGTCCTTCGTCGGCCGGAGCTACCCGCCGACCGCCCCGTACCAGGTGGGCCGAGAGAAGATCCGCGAGTTCGCCACGGCGATCGGCGCCACCGACCCGGCCCACCACGACCCGGAGGCCGCTCGCGCGCTCGGCCACCCGGACGTGGTCGCCCCGCCGACCTTCCCCGTGGTGGTCACGATGGCCGCCAGCCGGCAGATCATCGAGGACCCGGCGCTGGGCGTCGACTACAGCCGCGTCGTGCACGGCGACCAGCGGTTCGCGTACACCCGCCCGGTGGTGGCCGGTGACGAGCTGGTCTGCGTCAACACCGTGGAGGACGTCACCTCCCGCGGCGGGCACGGCTTCCTGACCACCCGTACCGAGGTCAGCACCGTCGCCGGCGAGCCGGTGGTCACCGTCTGGTCCAAGATCGTCGTACGTGGGGAGGGCTGAGATGGAACTGCCCGCCAAGACCTTCCGGGTCACCCGGGCGGACCTGGTCCGCTACGCCGGCGCCTCCGGCGACTTCAACCCGATCCACTGGAGCGACCGGACCGCCACCAAGGTGGGCCTGCCCGGGGTGATCGCCCACGGCATGTTCACCATGGCGCTGGTCGGCCGGGCGGTCACCGAGTGGGCCGGCGCGCCCGACGCGGTGGTCGACTACGGCGTCCGCTTCACCCGGCCGGTGGTCGTCCCGGACGACGACCAGGGCACCGAGATCGAGGTGACAGCGGTGGTCCGGGAGGTCACCGAGGACGGCCTGACCAGGCTCGACGTGACCGCGACCTGCCTCGGCGAGAAGGTGCTGTCGCAGGCGCGGGCGACCATCCGGACGGCCCGCTGAGCCGGCTCGCGACGCGCGATGGGCAGACCGGTTGGGAAAGTCGTGCCGCTACCCGTACACTGGTCCGCCGTGGGGCAATCGACCCCTGCCCGGCCATGCGTGGTCGGGTGGGGCGAGCGTTGCCGCACAGGGGTGTAGCTCAATTGGCAGAGCAGCGGTCTCCAAAACCGCAGGCTGCAGGTTCAAGTCCTGTCACCCCTGCGCCTCAGGCCTGACCGTTCCCGTGGGTCGCGCCGCCGTCCGGCGGCGTTCGGCCCGTGGTGGTGGCATCGGCGGGGTGGCTCCGAGGCATCGGGCCCCCGGGTTGATCCGCCGGCCGCGGCCCGTCGCGGGACGGTTGGTCCGGCCGGCGTGACCAAGCGCCGCGCACGCCGACGGCGTGCGACCCCGACATCCCGCACGGAGGGCGAAGTGGCCGACAACAAGCGGCGCGGCGAGGACGCTGGCGACGACCGTCTGCACGACGAGGTCGTCGACGACGTGGCCGACGACGACGCCACCGACGCGGAGGAGCCGGTCTCCCGGGGCGGTGGCACCGCCACCCGGTCCCGGGCCAAGGCGGAGTCGGCCGACCGGCCGAAGACCCGGGCCGAGACCGACAAGGTGGGCCTCTTCGGCCGCATCGCCCGATTCATCCGCGAGGTCGTCGCCGAACTGCGTAAGGTCATCTGGCCGACGCGCAAGGAGCTGCTGACCTACACCGCCGTGGTGGTCGCCTTCGTCGCGGTGATGCTGACGATCGTGGCCGGCCTGGACTACGCCTTCGCCAAGGGCGTGCTGTGGGTCTTCGGCAACCCCAGCTGACCGGCTGACTGTGCCGATAGTGACGGAAGTGAGCGAGCGTGCCTGAGTACGACGAGACCGCCGGACCCGAGGACGAGCAGTCCACGGTGGCGACGGCGACTGGTGACGAGTCGGTCGAGGCCGCCAGCGAGCCGGAGTTCCCCACCAGTGAGCCCGCGCCCGACGAGGACTACGACCCGGTCGCCGAGCTGCGCCAGAAGCTGCGCTACGCGCCGGGCGACTGGTACGTGGTGCACTCGTACGCCGGCTACGAGAACAAGGTCAAGACCAACCTCGAGACCCGGATCACGTCCCTCGACATGGAGGACTACATCTACCAGGTCGAGGTGCCGACCCGGGAAGAGGTCGAGGTCAAGAACGGCAAGCGGTCCCAGGTGCAGGCCAAGGTCTTCCCGGGCTACATCCTGGTCCGGATGGAGCTGACCGCCGAGTCGTACTCCTGCGTGCGCAACACGCCGGGGGTCACCGGCTTCGTCGGTGCGACCGACCGGGCCGACCGCCCGGCGCCGCTCTCCCTCGACGAGGTGCTCAAGTGGCTGGCGCCGGCCGTCGAGACCGAGCAGAAGAAGGCCAAGCCCGAGGTCAAGGTCCTCGACTTCGAGGTCGGCGACTCGGTCACCGTCACCGACGGCGCGTTCGCCTCGCTGCCGGCCACGATCAGCGAGATCAACGCCGACCAGCAGAAGCTCAAGGTGCTGGTGTCGATCTTCGGCCGCGAGACGCCGGTCGAGCTGAACTTCAACCAGGTCGCCAAGATCTGAGTACGTCGGCACCGGTGGTGGGCCTCGCGGCCGGCCGCCGGTGCGTCGTTTCGCCGCCCGCCGGACCTCGGCCGGAGGGGCGGCGGACGGCTGCGCTACCCTAGAACGTCGGCTGTCCGCACCGCGCTGACCGTGCGCGCCCGCTGGCCGGCGACAATCCCAGTTCCAAGCCCCAGGAAGAGACATGCCTCCGAAGAAGAAGCTCGTCAAGACGTTCACGCTTCAGCTGCCGGCGGGCCAGGCCACCCCGGCGCCGCCGGTCGGCCCCGCGCTCGGCCAGCACGGCGTGAACATCATGGAGTTCTGCAAGTCCTACAACGCGCAGACCGAGTCCCAGCGGGGCGACATCGTCCCCGCCGAGATCAGCGTGTACGAGGACCGGTCCTTCACCTTCGTGCTGAAGACCCCGCCCGCCGCCCGGCTGCTGATCAAGGCCGCCGGCGTGCAGAAGGGCTCGGGCGTCCCGCACAAGGAGAAGGTCGGCTCGGTCACCCGCGCCCAGCTGCGCGAGATCGCCGAGAAGAAGATGGCCGACCTGAACGCCAACGACATCGACCAGGCTGAGAAGATCATCGCCGGCACCGCCCGGTCGATGGGCCTCAACGTCACCGACTGACCCCGGTCACCACCAGATCCAGTTCGTGGGAGGGCGCGCGGATCCCGCGGCCCGCCATAGACCACAGGAGTTACCAGAACATGCAGCGCAGCAAGAGCTACCGCAAGGCCGCCGAGGTCATCGACCGGTCCAAGCTCTACACCCCCGCCGAGGCCGTGAAGCTGGCCAAGGAGACCACCAACGTCAAGTTCGACGCCACGGTCGAGGTCGCCATGCGCCTCGGCGTCGACCCCCGCAAGGCGGACCAGATGGTCCGCGGCACGGTCAACCTGCCGCACGGCACCGGTAAGACCGCCCGCGTGATCGTCTTCGCCGCCGGCGCGAAGGCCGAGGAGGCCACCGCGGCGGGCGCCGACGAGGTGGGCACCGACGAGCTGGTCGCCCGGATCCAGGGCGGTTGGCTCGACTTCGACGCGGCGATCGCCACGCCGGACCAGATGGCCAAGATCGGCCGGATCGCGCGGATCCTGGGCCCGCGCGGTCTCATGCCGAACCCGAAGACCGGCACGGTGACCATGGACGTCACCAAGGCGGTGCAGGACATCAAGGGCGGCAAGATCACCTTCCGGGTGGACAAGCACTCGAACCTGCACCTGATCATCGGCAAGGCGTCCTTCTCGGAGGCGCAGCTGGTCGACAACTACGCGGCGGTCCTCGACGAGGTGCTGCGGGCCAAGCCGTCCGCGGCGAAGGGCACGTACCTCAAGAAGGTCACCCTCACCACCACCATGGGCCCGGGCGTCCCGGTCGACCCGAAGCTGGTGAAGAACCTCCAGGAGGCCCCGGCCGAGGGCTGAGCACCCGCTCCCGCAACGGGGCGTCGCCACACCGTGGCGGCGCCCCGTCCGCGTTCCGCTGTGGCAGGCTGCACCGCATGCGGCTGGAGAACGTCTGGTTGCGGTACCGCCGGCGGGGGCCGTGGGTGCTGCGTGGCACGGACGCCCGGATCGGCCCGGGCGAGGTGGTGGTCGTGCTCGGCCGCAACGGTGCCGGGAAGTCCACCCTGCTGCAGGTCGCGGCGGGGGTGCTGCGGCCGGTCCGGGGCCGGGTCACCGACCGGCCCGGTCGGGTCGGCTGGGTCCCCGAGCGGTTCCCCGCCGACCAGCCCTTCACCGTGGCGCGCTACCTGACCGGGATGGCACGGGTCGCCGGCCTCGACGCCGCGGCCGCCGGCCGGGCGGTGGCCGACTGGACCTCGCGGCTCGGCCTGTCCGCGTTCCGCGACGTACGGCTGCCGGAACTGTCCAAGGGCACCGCGCAGAAGGTCGGTCTGGCCCAGGCGATGCTCCGCCCGCCCGGCCTACTGGTGCTCGACGAGCCCTGGGAGGGGCTGGACGCCGGCGCCCGCGAACTGGTCCCGGCGGTGATCGACGAGGTGCTGGCCACCGGCGGTTCGGTGCTGGTCAGCGACCATCGCGGCGAGACCGTCCGGCTGCCCGGCGCGCGGCACTGGACGGTCGCCGACGGCACGGTCACCGAGGAGGCGTCGTCGGCCGGCACGGCGATCGCCGTGGTCGAGGTCGCGGTGCCCGCCGCGCGGGTCGCCGGCACCGTCGCCCGGTTGCGCGCCGAGGGCCACCACGTCCTGCGGGTACGCCCCGGCGACTCGCCCGCCGAGCCCGAGTCGTCCGGTCCCGGTGTCGACCCGCCTGCCGAGCCGGCGTCGTCCGGTCCCGGTGTCGACCCGCCTGCCGAGCCGGCGTCGCCCGGTCCTGATGTCGACCCGCCTGCCGAGCCGGCGTCGCCCGGTCCTGATGTCGACCCGCCTGCCGAACCCGGGCCCGCGTCGCCCGGTCCGGGCGGGCCGGTCGGCTCCGAGCCGACGTCGTCCGGTCCGCCCACGGGCCGGGCGGCGGAGCCGGCGCCCGCCGCGGGGGTGGCTGCCGAGGCCGGGCCGGCCACCGGGGCGCCCCGATGATCGCGCTGGTCCGGCTGCGGCTGGCCGGCTTCCTACGTACCGGCCGGGCGCTCGCCCCGGTGCTGGCCGGCCTGGTGGCGCTCGGCGTCCTGTACGGCGGCGGCCGCGCCCAGCCGGGGGAGGCGTACGGCGTCTCGGCGGCGGTGCTCTTCCCGGTGCTCGCCTGGCAGACCAAGGTGCTGCTGGACGTCGAGCCGGACGGCCAGCGCCGGCTGGCCCGGGTGGTGGCCGGGTTCCGGGGCGAGCAGGTGGCCGGGCTGTTGGCGGCCGGCGTGGCGGCGCTCGGCACGGTGGCGGTCGCGCTGGTCTTTCCCTGGCTGGTCGGCGGCGTCACCGGTCCGGTCGAGCCGGGGGACCAGCCGGTGGTGATCGGCGTCACCCTCGGCGCCTGGGCACACCTGCTGGTCGTACCGGCCGCGGTGGCGCTCGGCGCGCTGGCCAGCCGGGCCAGTACGGGCAGCGCGGGGTACGGCGTCGCGGTGCTGGCGGTCGGCGGGGTCGGCGCGGTCGTCCTCGGCCTGAGCGGCTCGGTCGCCCCCTGGCTGGCGCCGCCGGTGATGGCGACCGCCCGGGCCGTCGCCGGCGACCTGACCCTGCCGGTCGCCGCGCTGCTCACCGCGTGGACGGCCGGCTGGAGTGCGGTCGCCCTCGCCGGCTACTCCTGGCGCCGCCGGTCCCGCCCCTGAGCACCGGGCCCGCCGGCGCCGGGCCCGCCAGCGCCGGGGCAGCCGGCCGGCCGGGGGAGTGAGCCGGGCCACCCGGGGGAGTGAGCAGGGCCACCCGGGGGGCGATTTGGCGGCCGGTGGAAGCGTCGCGTAACCTTGGCCGCGAAGTTCCACCCAGAGACCGCTGGTCACCGTGCTCCGGCACGGTCGAAGGTCCCGCGACGACGGGCGACCCGCGCAGGGCGGCAAGCGAAAATCGGCAGTTCAGCATGGTCCGCCGACCGTGCCTGCGGCTGCCGGCCCTCGCCCCGTGCGCCCTGCGCCGGGGCTTTTCTCGTTGTCGTGTCGCCTCCGCCACCGTCGACAGCCCCGCTGCCCGACGGTGACCAGCCTCGAGTAACGAGAGAGGAGGGACATGGCGGACAAGCCGATCCGGGCCGACAAGGCCACGGCCGTCGCTGAGCTGACCGAGAGCTTCCGCACCGCGGGCGCCACGGTGCTGACCGAGTACCGCGGTCTGACGGTTTCCCAGCTCACCCAGCTGCGGCGCTCGCTCGGCAAGGAGACCACCTACACCGTCGCGAAGAACACGCTGGCCAAGCGTGCCGCGACGGACGCGGGCATCTCCGGCCTCGACGAGCTGTTCACCGGTCCTACCGCGCTGACTTTCGTTTCGGGCGACGTCGTCGAGGCGGCGAAGGGGCTTCGCGACTTCGCGAAGGCCAACCCGAAGCTCGTCATCAAGGGCGGTGTCTTCGAGGGCAAGGCCATTTCCGCGGCCGAGGTCACGAAGCTCGCCGACCTGGAGTCCCGTGAGGTGCTGCTGGCCAAGCTGGCCGGCGCGATGAAGGGCAACCTGAGCAAGGCCGCGGCCCTGTTCCAGGCTCCGCTCTCCAAGGCCGCCCGCGCGGCGGCCGCCCTGGCGGACAAGCGCGAGAAGGAGGGTGCCGAGGCGGCCTGAGGCCCTCTCGCGCATCCGGTCAATTCTTTGTAATTCCAGTTGGAAAGGACGCCAGACATGGCGAAGCTCAGCACCGAAGAGCTGCTCGACGCGTTCAAGGAGATGACGCTGATCGAGCTCTCCGAGTTCGTGAAGCAGTTCGAGGAGACCTTCGAGGTCACCGCCGCCGCCCCGGTCGCCGTGGCCGCGGGTGCCCCGGCCGCCGGCGGCGCCGCCGCCCCGGCCGAGGAGGAGAAGGACGAGTTCGACGTCATCCTCGACGCCGACGGTGGCAAGAAGATCCAGGTCATCAAGGTCGTGCGTGAGCTGACCGGCCTGGGCCTCAAGGAGGCCAAGGACCTGGTCGAGGCCGCGCCGAAGCCGGTCCTGGAGAAGGTCAACAAGGAGACCGCGGACAAGGCCAAGGCCAAGCTCGAGGGCGAGGGCGCCAAGGTCACCCTCAAGTGATCTGAGGTACGACCAGGCGCGCTTCCGGCTCACGTGAGCCGGGGCACACCGCGTCGCGGCGGGCGGTGATCCGGGGACGGATCGCCGCCCGCCGTGTTGGTGGACCCGGCCGGAAGCGGCGTGAGCAGGGCGTCCGTCGCCCGGTGCGGAGCGTGCGGCGACCCGGTGTCGGTAGTCCGTCGGTGGGAAAGACACGCGACCCGGACACCGGCCCTTGACGCGGCACCGGCCTGCCAGGCACGCTGACACCAGCAAGACCTTCCGCGCTTGCAACGGCCACCACTTGGGTAATGGCAGCGGCAGCACCACCGGCCGCGGCAACCTGAGCGGCCCGGCGGGAACGTTGCGTTCCGAGCGGCCCGGTCGACCCGGTTCTCCGGGGTCCCGAGGCACGTTCCGCAACGACCTGCGGGGTGGGCTGGACAGCGGTTAGCCTCTCGGCTACACTGCTAGTTTGCGCTGCCTTCCGACTTGACCCCTGCTCGGAAATGTCCGTTTCCGGATATTTCTGGTGGGGTCATTGGAGTGCACGCGTACCAGCCGTTCTGCAGCACCGGTCCTCGGAAGGACGCATCTTGGCAGCTTCCCGCCCTGCGAAGACCAGTCGTACGTCGAGCGCTTTCGCTCCCCGCCGAGTTTCATTCGGCAGGATCACCGAACACCTCGAGGTCCCCAACCTCCTCGCCATCCAGAACGAGTCCTTCGACTGGCTGGTCGGCAACGAGGCTTGGCAGGGCCGGTCGGCGGACGACCCGCACGCACGCTCGGGTCTCGCGGAGATCCTCGACGAGATCAGTCCCATTGAGGACTTCTCCGGCACCATGTCGCTCTCCTTCTCGGCTCCGCGCTTCGACGAGGTCAAGGCCTCGATCGAGGAGTGCAAGGAGAAGGACCTCACCTACTGCGCGCCGCTCTTCGTGACCGCGGAGTTCACCAACAACACCACCGGCGAGATCAAGAGCCAGACGGTGTTCATGGGTGACTTCCCGATGATGACGCCGAAGGGCACCTTCATCATCAACGGCACCGAGCGCGTCGTGGTCAGCCAGCTCGTCCGGTCCCCGGGCGTCTACTTCGACAAGCAGCCGGACAAGACCTCCGACCGCGACCTCTCCAGCGTCAAGGTCATCCCGAGCCGGGGTGCCTGGCTGGAGTTCGACATCGACAAGCGCGACACGGTCGGCGTCCGCATCGACCGCAAGCGCCGGCAGGCCGTCACGGTCCTGCTCAAGGCCATCGGATGGTCGGCCGAGCAGATCCGTGAGCGGTTCGGCTGGTCCGAGCTGATGATGACCACGCTCGAGAAGGACCACATCGCCGGCCAGGACGAGGCGCTCCTCGACATCTACCGCAAGCTGCGCCCCGGCGAGCCGCCGACGCGCGAGAACGCCCAGACCCTGCTCGACAACCTCTTCTTCAACCCGAAGCGGTACGACGTCGCCAAGGTCGGGCGGTACAAGTTCAACAAGAAGCTCCAGCTGGACGTGCCGATCACCACCGGCACGCTGACCGAGGACGACATCGTCGCCACCGTGGAGTACCTCTGCCGGCTGCACGCCGGTGAGGAGGGCTACGAGGCCGACGACATCGACCACTTCGGCAACCGGCGCCTGCGTACCGTGGGCGAGCTCATCCAGAACCAGGTCCGGGTGGGCCTGTCCCGGATGGAGCGGGTCGTCCGCGAGCGGATGACCACCCAGGACGTCGAGGCCATCACGCCGCAGACCCTGATCAACATCCGCCCGGTGGTGGCGGCGATCAAGGAGTTCTTCGGCACCTCGCAGCTGTCCCAGTTCATGGACCAGACCAACCCGCTGGCGGGCCTGACCCACCGGCGCCGGCTGAGCGCGCTCGGCCCGGGTGGTCTGTCCCGGGAGCGGGCCGGCTTCGAGGTCCGTGACGTGCACCCGTCCCACTACGGCCGGATGTGCCCGATCGAGACGCCGGAAGGCCCGAACATCGGCCTGATCGGCGCGCTGTCCACCTTCGCCCGGGTCAACCCGTTCGGCTTCATCGAGACGCCGTACCGGAAGGTCGTCGACGGTCGGGTCACCGACCAGATCGACTACCTGACCGCGGACGAGGAGGACCGGTTCGTCAAGGCGCAGGCCAACGCGCCGCTGAAGGCGGACGGCTCGTTCGCCGAGGACCGCGTCCTGGTCCGCCGTAAGGGCGGCGAGACCGAGGACGTCCCGCCGGCGGCCGTGGACTACATGGACGTCTCGCCGCGGCAGATGACCTCGGTCGCGACCGCGATGATCCCGTTCCTCGAGCACGACGACGCCAACCGGGCGCTGATGGGCGCGAACATGCAGCGCCAGGCGGTGCCGCTGGTCAAGGCCGAGGCGCCGCTGGTCGGCACCGGCATGGAGTACCGGGCAGCGGTCGACGCCGGCGACGTGGTGGTCGCCGAGGTCGGCGGTGTGGTCGAGGACCTCTGCGCCGACTACATCACCGTGCACCAGGACGACGGCCACCGTCGTACCTACCTGCTGCACAAGTTCCGCCGCTCCAACGCCGGCTCCTGCGTCAACCAGAAGCCGGTGGTCTTCGAGGGCGACCGCGTCGAGGCCGGCCAGGTCATTGCCGACGGTCCGTGCACCGACGAGGGCGAGATGGCGCTCGGGCGCAACCTGCTCGTGGCGTTCATGACCTGGGAGGGGCACAACTACGAGGACGCGATCATCCTGTCGCAGCGCCTCGTGCAGCAGGACGTGCTCACCTCGATCCACATCGAGGAGCACGAGGTCGACGCCCGGGACACCAAGCTCGGCCCGGAGGAGATCACCCGCGACATCCCGAACGTCAGCGAGGAGATGCTCGCGGACCTCGACGAGCGCGGCATCATCCGGATCGGCGCCGAGGTCGTCCCCGGCGACATCCTGGTCGGCAAGGTCACGCCCAAGGGCGAGACCGAGCTGACCCCGGAGGAGCGGCTGCTCCGCGCGATCTTCGGTGAGAAGGCGCGCGAGGTCCGGGACACCTCGCTGAAGGTGCCGCACGGTGAGACCGGCACGGTCATCGGCGTGCGTACCTTCTCCCGCGAGGACGGCGACGAGCTGCCCCCGGGCGTCAACGAGCTGGTCCGGGTCTACGTCGCCCAGAAGCGGAAGATCCAGGACGGCGACAAGCTCGCCGGCCGGCACGGCAACAAGGGCGTCATCTCCAAGATCCTGCCGATCGAGGACATGCCGTTCCTGGAGGACGGCACCCCGGTCGACATCGTGCTCAACCCGCTCGGTGTGCCGAGCCGGATGAACATCGGCCAGGTGCTGGAGACGCACCTCGGCTGGGTGGCCAAGACCGGCTGGAGCGTCGACGGTGACGACGCCGAGTGGAAGCGCCAGCTCCGCTCGATCGAGGCGCACGAGTCCGAGCCGGACACCAACGTGGCCACGCCGGTCTTCGACGGTGCCCGCGAGGAGGAGATCTCCGGTCTGCTCGCGTCGACCCTGCCCAACCGGGACGGCAAGCAGCTGATCGGCTCCAGCGGCAAGGCGCAGCTGTTCGACGGTCGCTCCGGCGAGCCGCTGCCGGACCCGATCGCGGTCGGCTACATCTACATCCTGAAGCTCAACCACCTGGTCGACGACAAGATCCACGCCCGGTCGACCGGCCCGTACTCGATGATCACGCAGCAGCCGCTGGGTGGTAAGGCGCAGTTCGGTGGCCAGCGCTTCGGTGAGATGGAGTGCTGGGCGATGCAGGCCTACGGCGCCGCGTACGCGCTGCAGGAGCTGCTGACCATCAAGTCCGACGACGTCCTCGGCCGGGTCAAGGTCTACGAGGCCATCGTCAAGGGCGAGAACATCCCCGAGCCGGGCATCCCGGAGTCGTTCAAGGTGCTGCTCAAGGAGCTGCAGTCGCTGTGCCTCAACGTCGAGGTGCTCTCCAGCGACGGTGTGGCCCTGGAGATGCGCGAGACCGACGACGAGGTGTTCCGGGCCGCGGAGGAGCTGGGCATCGACCTGTCCCGGCGCGAGCCGAGCTCGGTCGAAGAGGTCTGAGGTGAGCGGTCGGGAGCCGGTTCGCCGGCTCCCGACCCCACCCACTAGCTAAGCAGTACAGACGACGACATAGGGGACATAGTGCTCGACGTCAACTTCTTCGACGAGCTGCGTATCGGCCTCGCCACCGCCGACGACATCCGTCAGTGGTCCCACGGCGAGGTCAAGAAGCCTGAGACGATCAACTACCGCACCCTGAAGCCGGAAAAGGACGGGCTCTTCTGCGAGAAGATCTTCGGTCCGCAGCGGGACTGGGAGTGCTACTGCGGTAAGTACAAGCGGGTCCGGTTCAAGGGCATCATCTGCGAGCGCTGCGGCGTCGAGGTGACCCGGTCCAAGGTCCGTCGTGAGCGGATGGGGCACATCGAGCTGGCCGCTCCGGTGACCCACATCTGGTACTTCAAGGGCGTGCCGAGCCGGCTGGGCTACCTGCTGGACCTCGCCCCCAAGGACCTCGAGAAGATCATCTACTTCGCCTCGTACGTCGTGACGAGCGTGGACGCCGAGGCGCGTCACCGCGACCTCTCGACCATCGAGAACGAGATCCTGGCCGAGAAGCGGCAGGCCGAGAACAGCCGCGACTCGGAGATCGAGAAGCGGGCCGCCAAGCTCGAAGCCGACCTGGCCGAGCTGGAGGCCGAGGGTGCCAAGGCGGACGTCCGGCGCAAGGTCAAGGAGGGCGGAGAGCGCGAGATGCGCCAGATCCGCGACCGGGCCCAGCGCGAGATCGACCGCCTGGACGAGGTGCTGGACACCTTCCGCAAGCTGGAGCCGAAGCAGCTGGTCACCGACGAGCTGCTCTACCGCGAGCTGCGGGACCGGTTCGGTGAGTACTTCACCGGCGGCATGGGCGCCGAGGCGATCAAGGCGCTGGTCCAGAACATGGACCTCGACGCCGAGGCGGAGAGCCTGCGGGAGACCATCCGCTCCGGCAAGGGGCAGCGGAAGATCCGGGCGCTCAAGCGGCTGAAGGTCGTCGCGGCGTTCCTCAACACCCGCAACTCGCCGCTCGGCATGGTGCTGGACTGCGTTCCGGTCATCCCGCCGGACCTGCGCCCGATGGTGCAGCTCGACGGTGGCCGCTTCGCGACCTCCGACCTGAACGACCTGTACCGCCGCGTGATCAACCGGAACAACCGGCTCAAGCGGCTGATCGACCTCGGCGCGCCCGAGATCATCGTGAACAACGAGAAGCGGATGCTGCAGGAGGCCGTCGACGCGCTGTTCGACAACGGCCGCCGCGGCCGGCCGGTCACCGGCCCGGGCAACCGTCCGCTGAAGTCGCTGTCCGACATGCTCAAGGGCAAGCAGGGCCGGTTCCGGCAGAACCTGCTGGGCAAGCGCGTCGACTACTCCGGCCGTTCGGTCATCGTGGTCGGCCCGAAGCTCAAGCTGCACCAGTGCGGCCTGCCCAAGCAGATGGCGCTGGAGCTGTTCAAGCCGTTCGTGATGAAGCGGCTGGTCGACCTCAACCACGCGCAGAACATCAAGTCCGCCAAGCGGATGGTCGAGCGGCAGCGGCCGGTCGTGTGGGACGTGCTGGAAGAGGTCATCGGCGAGCACCCGGTGCTGCTCAACCGGGCGCCGACCCTGCACCGGCTGGGCATCCAGGCCTTCGAGCCGCAGCTGGTCGAGGGCAAGGCCATCCAGATCCACCCGCTGGTCTGCACCGCGTTCAACGCCGACTTCGACGGTGACCAGATGGCGGTGCACGTGCCGCTGTCCGCCGAGGCCCAGGCCGAGGCGCGGATCCTGATGCTGTCGTCGAACAACATCCTCAAGCCGGCCGACGGCAAGCCGGTCACCATGCCCACCCAGGACATGGTCATCGGCCTCTACCACCTCACCCACCTCACGCCCGACGAGAAGGGTGCGGGCCGGGCGTTCAGCTCGGACGCCGAGGCGCGGATGGCGTACGACAACGGCGAGCTGCACCTGCAGGCTCCGGTGAAGATCCGGCTGCGCGGCGTGGTCGGGGTCGACAACGGCGCCGGCGCCGAGCCGTGGACCGCCCCTGAGGGCTGGGTCGAGGGCGACCCGCTGACCGTGGAGACCACCCTCGGCCGGGTGCTGTTCAACGAGACGCTGCCGCAGGGCTACCGCTTCGTGAACTACGAAATCCGCAAGGGTCAGCTCTCCGCGATCGTCAACGACCTCGCCGAGCGCTTCCCGAAGGTGGCCCTGGCGGCCACCCTGGACGGGCTCAAGGAGGCCGGCTTCCACTGGGCCACCTGGTCCGGCGTGACGATCGGCATGGAGGACGTCATCGCACCGCCGCGCAAGGCGGAGATCCTGGAGCGGTACGAGAAGGAAGCCGACCGGATCGACAAGCAGTACCAGCGTGGTCTGATGACCGCCGAGGAGCGTCGCGGCGAGCTCATCGAGATCTGGACCAAGGCGACCAACGAGGTCGCCAAGGAGATGGACACCGCGCTGCCGCAGGAGAACCCGCTGTGGAAGATGATCAACTCGGGTGCTCGCGGTAACCTGCTCCAGCTCCGGCAGATCGCGGCGATCCGCGGTCTGGTGGCCAACCCGAAGGGTGAGATCATCCCGCGGCCGATCAAGGCCAGCTACCGGGAGGGTCTGTCCGTGCTGGAGTACTTCATCTCCACGCACGGTGCCCGGAAGGGTCTCGCCGACACCGCGCTGCGTACCGCCGACTCGGGTTACCTGACCCGTCGTCTGGTGGACGTCTCGCAGGACGTCATCATCCGCGAGGAGGACTGCGGCACCGACCGGGCGATCCCGATGCAGATCGGGCAGCGCACCGAGGACGGCCGGCTCGTCGTGCACGAGCACGCGGAGACCAGCGTGCACGCCCGTACCCTGGCCGACGACATCAAGGGGCCGGACGGCACCGTCGTCGCCGAGCGGGGCGCGGACATCAACTCGATCCTGGTCGACAGGATCGTCGCCGCCGGGGTGGAGTCGGTGCGGGTGCGCAGCGTGCTCACCTGCGAGTCGAAGCTGGGTGTCTGCGGTGCGTGCTACGGCCGCTCGCTGCCGACCGGCAAGACCGTGGACGTCGGCGAGGCGGTCGGCATCATCGCCGCCCAGTCGATCGGTGAGCCGGGTACGCAGCTGACGATGCGTACCTTCCACACCGGTGGTGTCGCGGGTGAGGACATCACCCAGGGTCTGCCGCGTGTCCAGGAGATCTTCGAGGCCCGGGTCCCGAAGGGTAAGGCGCCCATCGCCGACACCCCCGGCCGGATCCGGATCGAGGACGGCGAGCGGTCCCGGAAGATCATCGTGGTGCCGGACGACGGCAGCGACGAGATCGTCTACGACAAGATCTCCAAGCGGGTCCGGCTGCGGGCCCACGACGGCGATCACGTCGAGGTCGGCGAGAAGCTCACCGAGGGCACCATCGACCCGCACGAGCTGCTGCGCATCCTCGGCCCGCGCGCGGTCCAGGTCCACCTGACCCAGGAGGTCCAGGAGGTCTACCGCTCGCAGGGTGTGCTCATCCACGACAAGCACATCGAGATCATCATCCGCCAGATGCTCAAGCGGGTGACGGTCATCGACTCCGGCTCGACCGAGTTCCTGCCGGGCGTGCTGGTCGACCGGGCGCTGTTCGAGTCGGAGAACCGCCGGCTCGTCTCGGAGGGCGGTGAGCCCGCCGCCGGTCGCCCGGTGCTGATGGGTATCACCAAGGCCTCGCTGGCCACGGACTCCTGGCTGTCGGCGGCCTCCTTCCAGGAGACCACCCGGGTGCTGACGGACGCGGCGATCCACGCCCGCAGCGACTCGCTGATCGGCCTCAAGGAGAACGTGATCATCGGCAAGCTCATCCCGGCCGGTACCGGTATCAGCAAGTACCGCAACGTCCGGGTCGAGCCGACCGAGGAGGCGAAGGCCAAGGTCTACTCGATGACCGGCTACCCGGAGACCGACTACGGCTTCGGGCCGGCCAGCGGCCAGGCGGTGCCGCTGGACGACTTCGACTTCGGGTCGTACCGCTAATCGCACCAACGCACGAGGCCCCCGGCAGCCGCCGGGGGCCTCGTCGTGTCCGGGCCGGGAGTGCCTGCCGGTGGCGCGGGGCCGGGGCATGATGGTGGGCATGACGACCGCACCCGGGCAGGTGCCCGTCGCCCCGCAGCCGCTGCGCCACCCGCTCGACCCGGACCCGGCCCGGGCCACCAAGGCCAGGGCGGTCTTCGCGCTGGGGCTGATCGGCGCGCTCACCGGCCTGTTCCTGGGCGGGGTGGTGCCCGCCACGGTGGCGCTCCAGCTGGCCCGGCAGGCGCGCCGGGAGGCGTACGCCTCGGGCGGTTTCCTGACCGGCGCGGCCTGGCTGCGGCGGGGTGAGCAGCTGGCCTGGACGGGCCTGGTGCTGGTCGCGGTCAGCCTGGTGGTCGCCGTGGTGGTCGGCGTGGTCCGGCTGGCAGACGCGCCCTTCGGCCAGGACTTCGCGCCGAACGTGGACTGACGCCGGCGAGGGAACCCGTGCCCGCCGGGCACGGCCGCCGTGCGTCGCGGCGGTAGCCTGGCCGGTGTCCGTCGCGCGGCGGTGGACGCCGACGGCCGACAGGAGGAGTTCGTGACGGATCCGGCGCGCCCCACGGGCGGTGAACCCGGGCAGTCCGCCGCCGGCGGCGCGGACGCCGCACCGGCCAGCGGCAGCGGGTGGGCCCGTCCCGACGCCGCGCCGGACGCCGCCCCGCCGCCGAACGCGCCCGCCGCACACCCGCCGACGCCGTCCGGCGCGCCGGAGTCGACGTCGGCCCAGGCCGGGGAGCACCCGTCCGCCGCGTTCCCGGCCTCCTCGCCGTTCCCGGCATCGTCGCCATTCCCGGCCCCGGCATCCTGGCCGTCCCCGCCGTCCCCGCCCTCCTCGGCGTCCCCGGCAT
>NZ_QGSW01000299.1:0-24014 GCF_003176715.1 Micromonospora sp. S4605 | reverse complement strand
GCCCGGCCCGCCCGGCCGTCGACGCGCTCTGGTGCGACCGGCTGCTGTCGAGGTGGTCCTCGGGTGGAGCGTGGAGGGACCGGACGACCGGCAGGCTGCCGGCTCAGCCCATGATCTGGCTCGCGCCGCCGTTTCACGTGAAACAAGGGGTCGGGTGCGGCTGAGCCACAACGTCCGAGCCGGCAGGGTGGCGGCCCGGCTCGGGCCGCCCGCCGCCCACGACAGTCGCCTGGCCCTGCCCACGCCACCGGTCGTCCTGACCGGACCCGCCGCCAGGGTCGCCGGCCTCGCTTCGGCCGGCCCGGACAACGCCGGCGAACCAGAGTGAGACATCCATCGAGCCGGTCGGTGGGACAGCGTGACGTCTTGAAATCAGCGCCTCGTTTCAGCGGCCCGATTCGGGGGCGCGTTGTCTGCGGCCCGTCCCGGCGACCCCCGGTTCGAGGGCTCGTCCCGGCGGCTCGTCCCGCGGCCCATTTCAGCCGCCCGTTCCGGCGGCCCGCTTTCAGCGGCCCGTTCGAAGTCGGGGCGCCCTCCAACGGCCAGCCCGCGCGACGGCGGAGAACGCCAGCCCGGCGAGAAGCCGCGGGCCACGCCTCCGCGACCGCAGCCCGGGGAGGGCTGGCGCTGGTTGCCGCCGCCGAGCTGACAGAGGCGGCCGGACCGTGTTTGGACGGGGCAGCTGACTTCGGGAGCGCAGCAGTCGAGCGTTCGCCGGCCAGGCGGTGCCGCTGGTACGACGAGACTGCGGCTGACCATCCGTGCGGACTCACGTGGCAGCTGCGGGCCATCGTGATCGGCAGCGCGCTCGGTCTCAGGCCGTCGGCGACTCGCACGATCCGTCGTGGCCCGAGGGAGTCCGCTGGTTTCACGTGAAACGAGCGGGCACTCGACGGGAGACAGCGAGGGTTGTGTCGGCCCGCACTGACACCCGAGCATCATCCCGCTGCCCGCTGCCCGCTGCCCGCTGCCCGCTGCCCGCTGCCCGCTGCGTACCGGCGCTGCGGTGCCGGCCGGCTGGGACGCCGCGACTCGGGTCGGATGTCGCTGCCCCGGCGGGGAAGCGGGACGGGGCCGGCACGCCGGTGCCCCGTTTATGCGGGCAGCTCGACAGCGCCCGGATGGGCACCTAGCCCTTCGGCGCTACGTCGCCGGCAGCTGGCGCTATCGCCGGTGCCGTCGTACGCCAACGCCGGAAAGCTCAACGCCGGCAAGCTCAACGCCGGAAAGCTCAACGCCGGAAAGCTCAACGCCGGAAAGCTCAACGCCGGAAAGCTCGCACCGACTTCGAGAACTCGCTCCGCCGCAACGGCGCCCACTCGCCGCCCGCCCGCGGTCCGGCCGGTCCGGGATCGACGCTCAGCCGTCCATCCTCCGGGCTGATGCGCGGGTGGTGCGCGTGACCGAAGGACCGCCGCGTCCCCGGCCTCGACGGTCACCGACCGAGCGCCGATCGAGCCCGACCGAGCGCCGATCGAGCCGCGCGACAGTCGCCAGCTGAACCCCACCACCCGAACCCGCCCGGCCGCGCCACCCCATAGCGCCAATGCGGCACCACCCCTGCGGGCACGCCAAAAGTTATCCACACCGGTTTTCCACAGGCAGCCCCGTTTCACGTGAAACCCCGTGTGGAACAAGGGGTGTGCCTGTGGATGACGGCGTGTGTTCGGCGTCTCGGCGACCTGTGGATAACCGGTGATCGGGCCACGGTCGGCCATACCGACGATCGACGTCGGGCCGGGCGACCGGGCGGAAACGGCCGCTGATTCAGGTAGGGACAGCGGTGCCGGACTCGGTTAGGGTCAGCGTCGTGCAGGACACCCCTCCCTCAGTTCCGGACTTCACCCAGTGGCCGTCCTTCCCCTTCGAGGGCGACCTCCGGATCAAGCAACTCGACGATCCGGTCCCGGTCGAACCGCCCCGCAAGGGCGAAGGGCTCCGGGAATGCACGGCCTGTGCCGCCCCCGACGAGGCATACATCTGGGTAGGTGAGCGGTGGCGGGTACGCGCCATGGACCGCCCCACCGGGCTGCCGATGGTGCTGATCCTCGAATCCCGCTCGCACCTCGATCTCGGCGACCTGCCCAACCTGCTCGCCGCCGAACTCGGCGTGATGACCGTACGGCTGGAGCGCGCGATCCGGTCGCTGGACGGCGTCGCCCGGGTGCACGTCAACCGGTGGGGCGACGGCTCCGCTCACCTGCACATGTGGTTCCTGGCCCGCCCGCACGGCCGGCTCCAGTTGCGCGGCACCTTCCTGCCGCTCTGGGACTCGATCCTGCCGCCGATCTCCGAGGCCCAGTGGCGGGAGAATCTCGCCCTGGTGGCCGCCTGGCTCGCCGAGTTCGGGGGCCGGCCGCTGGCCGAACCTCCGCGCATCCAGTGGCAGGCGCCGTCCAGCCTCACCGAAGCCCCTCCGGTGACCGGCGAGCGTTCGGACGACGAGCCCGCTTCGGTGATCGAGGCGGCGGCGGAGATCCCGGAACCGGCAACCGGCAGCGACGCCGACCCGGCTCCGGAAGACGCGACCACCGGCGCCGCGGCAGCCGACGAGCCCGCCGGAACCCGGCAGGGCGTTGCCTCAGCAGGGCCCGCCAACGACGACGAGGGCGCCCAGCCCACCGAGACCCACGGTGCCGCCGCGCGGTCGGGCATCGGCAAGAGCCGCTCGACGGACAACTAGGTGGCGTGCACCCGCAGCCGAGCCCGCCGGCCTGGAACGGCGGCATGCGCGGCCGCGGTACCGGCCACCGGCCGCACTGGTACACCCCACGGGACGTCGAGCGGCGACCCCGTCGGAGCGGCCCGGGCAGGCTGGCTCAGGCGCGGGTCGCGGCCCGGGTCACCAGGGAGCCGAGCACCCGGCCGAAGTCCAGCCCGGCGGCCTGCACGGCGAGCGGCAGCAGGGAGGTCTCCGTCATCCCCGGGGAGACGTTGACCTCCAGCACGTGTGGCCGGCCGTCCGCGTCCACGATCAGGTCGACCCGACTCAGGTCGCGCAGCCCCAGTGCGGCATGCGCGGCGAGCGCCACCTCGGCCACCGTGTCGGCCACCGCCGCGTCGAGTCGGGCGGGGGTGTGCCAGGTGGTGCGGCCGGCCGTGTACCGGGCGGCGTAGTCGTACACCCCGTTGCGCGGCACGATCTCCACGGCCGGCAGGGCGCGCGGGCCGTCACCCAGGTCGACCACGGAGACCGCCACGTCCATGCCGGGAACGTACCGTTCGACCAGCGCCGTGGAGTCGTACGCGAAGCAGCCGACCATCGCGGCCGGAAGGGCCGTGGCGTCCCGGACCACCGCGGCGCCCAGGCCGGAGCCGCCCTGCGCGGGCTTGACCATGAGCGGCAGGCCCAGCCGGTCCACGATCCGGTCGAGCACCGCCACCGCACCCAGCTCGGAGAACCGGTCGTGCGGCAGCGCGACCCAGTCCGGGGTGGGGATCCCGGCCTCGCGGAGCACCGCCTTCGCCGACGGCTTGTCCCAGGCGAGCCGGGAGGCGCGGGCGTCGCAGCCGACGTACGGGACGCCGCAGAGGTCGAGCACCCCGCGCAGCGAGCCGTCCTCGCCGGTGGCGCCGTGCAGGGCGATCACCACGGCGTCCGGCGGGTCGGCGGCCAGCGCCGGCAACAGGGCCACGTCGGCGTCGCGTAGCTCGGCCTCCACGCCCACGGCGCGCAGCGCGTCGAGCACCCGCCGGCCGGAGCGCAGCGAGACGTCCCGCTCGTAGGAGAGGCCGCCCGCGAGCACCAGCACGTGCAGGTCGGCGGTGACGGGGGGTACGACGGGCTGTTCGGCAGCGGTGGCGCTCATGCCGAAATCATGCCAAGTCTGGTCCCGGCGTGTCCGAACCGGCCTGCCCGCGCCGCACGCCCGGCCGGCCCACGGCGCCGAAGACCTTCCGCATCGCGATGTCCTGCTCCATCACGCCGGCCAGCCGGCGCACGCCCTCCCGGATCCGCTCCGGGGACGGGAAGGAGAAGTTGAGCCGCATGTTGCCGCTGCCGGTGCCGTCGGCGTAGAAGCCGGTGCCGGGCACGTACGCCACCCGGGCGGCGATGGCCCGCGGCATCATCGCCTTCGAGTCCAGCCCGTCCGGCAGCGTGGCCCAGACGAACAGGCCGCCCCCCGGGTTGGTCCAGGTGGTGCCCTCCGGCATCAGGTCCGCCAGCGCGGTGAGCATCGCGTCCCGCCGCTCCCGGTAGACCTCCCGATAGACCTTGAGCTGCTCCCGCCAGGGCATGGTCGACAGGTACGTGGTGACGGCCGCCTGGGCGTAGCCGCTGGGGCAGAGGATCTGCGCCTCGCTGGCGATCACCAGCTTGTCGCGGACCGCGTGCGGCGCGAGGATCCAGCCCACCCGCAGCCCGGGCGCGAAGGTCTTGGAGAACGTGCTCAGGTAGAAGACGCCGTCGCGCCGACGCGCGCGCAGCGGCGCCGGCGCCTCGCCCTCGAACCCCAACTGGCCGTACGGGTCGTCCTCGACCACGAGCAGGCCGGCGCGCTCGCAGATGTCGAGCACCCGCTCCCGCCGTTCCTCGGTCAGCGTGACGCCGGTCGGGTTCTGGTAGGTCGGGATGGTGTAGAGGAACTTCACCCGGCGACCGGCGCGCGCCTGCTCGGCGATGGCCACCTCGAGTGCCTCCGGGATCAGCCCGTCGTCGTCCATCGGCACGTGCACGACCTGGGCCTGGGCGGCCTGGAACACCCCGAGCGCGCCGACGTAGGTCGGCCCCTCGGCGAGCACCACGTCACCCGGGTCGAGGAAGAGCCGGGCCACCAGGTCGAGCGCCTGCTGACCGCCGACGGTGACCACCACGTCCTCCGGGGAGGCGCCGCAGGCCGCGTCGATGCCGGAGAGCGCCATCACCTCGCAGATCCGCTCGCGCAGCTCCGGGGTGCCCTGCCCGATGCCGTACTGGAGGGTGGTGGTGCCGTGCTCGGCGCCGAGCCGGCCGAGCATCTCGCCGACCGCGTCCAGCGGCAGTGCCGCGATGTAGGGGGCGCCACCGGCGAGCGAGACCACCTCCGGCCGGCTGGCCACCGCGAAGAGCGCGCGGATCTCGGAGGCGGTCATGCCCCGGACCCGCCGGGCGTACCGGTCGGTGTAGTCGTCGAGTGTCGTGCCGGTCATGACATCACCTCGATGGCTGCTCGGGTGGCTTTCGTCCCGGGTACCCCGGACACCGGCGACCATGGGCGACAGGGGACGCCGACTGTCGATCGTAGTCGGCTCGCGCCCGGATGGCGTCGCCCCGGGGCCGGGCTTCCACATGCCGGACCTGGTGGGCGGTCACCCGGGAGTGGGGTTTCGCGCGTCCTCTCCCCTGACGTCCGTTCGCGGCGTACGATCGCTGGTCGGGGGCAGGAAGGCGGCGGGGTCGTTCCGTGCCGGTTCACCACCGAGCCTGAGTGTGGGGATGCGCCAATGTCGCGACGTCTGGTCAGTCTGACCCTGGACACGCTGGAGGACCTGCCCCGCCCCTGCCGGCAGTGCGTCTTCTGGGAGCTCGATCCGGTCTCCGCGGACCGGGCCTGCGCGGCCGGCGACCCGGGTCTGGAGAAGGAGGCCTGGGTCTCCCAGACGCTGCTGGAGTGGGGTTCCTGCGGCAAGCTGGTCTACGTCGACGGCATGCCGGCCGGCTTCGTCATGTACGCCCCGCCCGCCTACGTGCCCCGCTCGATGGCCTTCCCCACCTCGCCGGTCTCGGCCGACGCCGCGCTGCTGATGACGGCCAACGTGGTCCCCGCCTTCGCCGGCGGCGGGCTGGGTCGGATGCTGGTCCAGGGCGTGGCGCGGGATCTCACCAAGCGCGGGATCAAGGCGATCGAGGCGTTCGGCGACGCCAAGTTCGGCGACGCCGACGATCCGGCCGGTGGCTGCCTGGCTCCTGCCGATTTCTTCCTTTCGGTGGGCTTCAAGACGGTCCGTCCGCATCCGCGCTTCCCGCGGCTCCGGCTGGAGCTGCGGACCGCGCTGAGCTGGAAGTCCGACGTCGAGTACGCGCTGGAGAAGCTGCTCGGCTCGATGAGCCCGGAGACCCTGCTGCGGCCGGTCCGGCCGGCCCCGGCCACCCGCTCCTCGATCGCCGGCTGACCACCGGCCCGCTGACCAAGGCCGACAGACCAGCGCCCGGGTCAGTCCACCACCGTGCCGGCGGCCACCACCGCCCGCAGCTCGCTCACGTCGATCGAGCCGGTCGGCACGTCCCGCTCGATCGGGAAGTACATCCGCTGCACCCCGGCCACGATCGCCTCGACCACCCGGTCCCGGAACCGGGGATCCACCAGCCGGGCCCGGTCGGCCGGCGAGGTGAGGTAGCCGACCTCGACCCGGACCGCCGGCATCCGGGTCAGCCGCAGCAGGTCCCACGCCTTGGCGTGGGTACGGCAGTCCCGCAGCCCGGTGCGCGCCACGATCTCCCGCTGCACCAGCCCGGCCAGCCGCTCCCCGGTCGCCGACGTCACGCCGTTGTTGGTGCCGTAGTGGTAGGTGGCCACCCCCTCGGCGGCCGGGTTGGCGTGCCCGTCGGTGTGCAGCGAGATGAACACGTCGGCGCCGAGCGAATTGGCCAGTTGGGCCCGGTCGACGTCGGGCAGGCAGGTACGCGGCGACGGGCCGCGGGTCAACTGCACCCGGACGCCGGACGCGGCGAGCCGCCCCTCCAGCCGGCTGGCCAGGTCGTGCACCAGGTCCGCCTCGGTCCAGCGCAGCGGCCCGTCCAGCACCACCACGCCCGGGTCGGTGCCACCGTGCCCCGGGTCGATCACCACCGTCTTGCCGACCAGCGTCGGCCCGGACTGCCGGATCGCGTCCGACTCCCGCAGCCACTGCGGCCGGCCGCCGACCACCTTGCGGCCCAGCCGGCGTAGCGCGTTCATGGTGTGCGGGCCGCACGAGCCGTCCGGGGTCAGCCCGACCTCCCGCTGGAACTGGGCGACCACCCGGGCGGTCCGGATGCCGTAGATGGCGTCCGCGCGCCCCACGTCGTAGCCCATCTCCAGCAGCCGTTCCTGGAGCGACCGGACGTCCTCGCCGGTGAGCGGATCGGGTACCGCGTGGTAGAGGGTGCGGGCGCCGAGCCGCCAGCGGGCCGCGTCCAGGGCCCGCCAGGTCTCCGCACCCACCCGACCGTCCACGCTGAGCCCACGGGACTGCTGGAAGGCCCGCACGGCCCGTTCGGTCTGGGGGTCGAACTCGTCGCCCGGCCCGGGCGACGGGCTGAGCAGGTCGAGGCCGGAGAGCACCGTACGGATCTCCGTCACCGCGGGTCCACGGTCTCCGGGTCGGATGGGACGCACGCACGACCCCCTCTGCGCGGATGCTGGCTGGCCGGGCCCCGCGGTCACCGGACGCGACTGGCGACGGAGGTGCTCGCCTCGTTGACGGGTTGCCGGGGCGCCGGCCACCGGGCCCCGGCTTGAGGTTATGCGTTCTCCGAGGCCGAGGTACGGCCGTCCGGAAAAGACGAACCCCGCGCCCGGCATCAGCCGGGCGCGGGGTCGGAAAAGTGGTGTTTATGCTGCTCAGAGCGCGGATTCGATCAGCTTGACCAGTTCGCCCTTCGGCTTGGCCCCGGCGATCGACTGCACCGGCTCGCCGTTCTTGAACACGGTGAGGGTCGGCACCGACATCACCCGGTAGGTCCGGGCGGTCTCCGGGTTCTCGTCGATGTTGAGCTTGACGATGGTGACCTGGTCACCCATCTCGCCGGCGATCTCCTCCAGCAGCGGCGAGACCTTGCGGCACGGCCCGCACCACTCGGCCCAGAAGTCCACCAGCACCGGCTTGTCGGACTTCAGCACGTCGGCCGCGAAGCTCGCGTCGGTGACCGACTTGGTTGCACCCATCTATGACCCTCCTCCGGGATGTGTATCTGGTTGTTCAGCCCTGCAGCGTGGCGATGAAGCGCTCGGCGTCCAAGGCGGCCGCACAGCCGGTGCCGGCGGCGGTGATCGCCTGCCGGTAGGTGTGGTCGACCAGGTCGCCGGCGGCGAAGACACCGGGCACGCTGGTGCGGGTGCTGGGCGCCTCGACCTTCACGTACCCCTCGGCGTCGAGTTCCACCTGCCCCCGGAAGAGCTCGCTGCGCGGGTCGTGGCCGATCGCCACGAAGACGCCGGTGACGTCGAGCACCTTCGTCTCACCGGTGTGCACGTTGCGCAGCCGCACGCCGGAGACCTTGCCGTCGGCGCCGAGGATCTCCTCGACCACGGTGTTCCACTCGACCTTGATCTTCTCGTTGCTCATCGCCCGGTCGGCCATGATCTTGCTGGCCCGGAACGAGTCCCGGCGGTGGATGATGGTCACCGAGTCGGCGAACCGGGTGAGGAAGCTGGCCTCCTCCATCGCCGAGTCGCCGCCGCCGACCACCACGATGTTCTGGTTGCGGAAGAAGAAGCCGTCGCAGGTGGCGCAGGACGAGACACCGTGGCCGAGGTACTCCTGCTCACCCGGTACGCCCAGCGGACGCCAGGCGGAGCCGGTGGAGAGGATGACCGCGCGGGCGCGGTAGGCCGTCTCGCCGACCCAGACCGTGCTGGTCGCCCCGGAGCCGACGTCGCCGGTGTCCACCAGCTCGACCCGGGTGACGTCGTCGGTGAGGAACTCGGCGCCGAACCGCTCGGCCTGCTTGCGCATGTTGTCCATGAGTTCCGGACCGAGGATGCCGTCGGCGAAGCCGGGGAAGTTCTCCACCTCGGTGGTGGTCATCAGCGCGCCGCCGGACTGCACGCCCTCGATGACCAGCGGCTTGAGGTTGGCGCGTGCGGCGTAGACCGCCGCCGTGTAGCCGGCCGGCCCGGAGCCGATGATGATCAGGTTGCGGACCTCGTCCACTGCCGTCTCCCGATTGTGTGTGTTCGCCATCGGCACGCGCACCGATGCCGATCCGAGTGCCGACGCCTCGGGGGTGCCGGCAGCTGACTTCCAGAACGTCATCGTACGAACCGGGGATTCCCGAGCCGGTCATCCGGTGGGTCAGGTCACGTGGACGGTCAAACGCCCGGTGGCCGCGATTTCACCCTACCCGCGTGCGGTACCGGGTGTCCGCGCCAGATCCGGGGACACCGCACTCGGGTCCGCTCACCCAGGCCCACCGGGCACCGGAACCGTCGGTGAAGCGCACCACCAGCGCCGGCTGCCCCAGGAACCGGGCGTAGTCGACCAGCTCGACCACCAGCGGCCCCGACCCGTGCTCGGTGCCGATGTCACCCAGGCAGGTGGCCAGCGCGGCCTGGTCGCCGAGCCGGTCGAGGTTGCCCGGGGCGGCCATCCGCCCGCCCTCCGCGTCCACGCCGGCCGGTGCGCCGCTGCCGAACGGCAGGGCCTTCATCGTCGACAGGGCACCGCCGAGCGTCTGCGGGGTGTAGTCCGTCCCGCTGCGCAGCGGCGCGGTGGTGGCGCCGGCCGCCGCCGGACCGGCCACCTCCGGGGTGGCCCGGCCGGCGCTGTCGCTCAGCGCCGTTCCGGCCGCGCCGTCCTCCGCCCGGCCGCCGCCGAGCTGGTTCACCCCCAGCCCGACCGCGGCGATCGACACCGCGGCCACCGCGACCGGACCGGCGAGCCGGGTGAACCGGCGCCGCCGCCGGCCCGGGCCGGTCGCCGCGCCACGTCCCGGTTCCGAGCGAGGTACGCCGGCCGGCCGCCGTCCGGAGCCGCCCACCGGCTGCGCCGGCACGACGACGGCTCCGCCCCCGGCGGGTACGCCCGGATCGGCCGCGTCGTCGGCCGGGCCGGTTCCGGTGGGGTCGTCGTCGGGGTTCTCGTCGGTGTGTGCCCGGGTCGCCCCGGCCGAGTCGACGATCGGCTCTGCGGCGAGGGCGGCCAGGATCCGGTCGGTCACCGCCGGCGGCATCGGCTCCGGCGACCCGCCCCAGCCGGCCAGGTCGGCGCGGACACCGGCCACCGCGGCGGCCAGCAGCGCGTACGCCTCGGACCAGGCCGGGTCCTCGGCGACCAGCCGGGCGACGGTGGCCTCCTCGGGGGTGCCGTCCAGCGCCCCGCCGACGTAGTCGGCGAGCAGGTCGTGGTCGACCTCGCTGAAGCCCCCGGCGCTCACGCGTCCTCCTGGTTGGCATCCCGCCGGGACCGTCCCGACCCCGATCCGACGCCCTCGGGAGCCCGGGGGTTCCCGAGGGTGACACCCGGCACGTCCGGCTCCGGCCCGCCCGCCAGCGGTCCGGGCTGGGCGGCGGGTCGCGGCCGGAGGTGACCGAGCATCGTGGCCAGGCGCGCCCGGCCCCGGGCGCACCGGCTCTTCACCGTCCCCTCGGCCACTCCGAGCATCCGGGCGACCTCGGCCACCGGGTAGCCCTGCACGTCGACCAGGACCAGCGCCGCCCGTTGCTCGACCGGCAGCGCGGCGAGGGCGTCGCGGACGACCAGCGCGGTGTCGTGGTCCGGCGCCGGCGCGGCCGGCTCGACGCCGCCGGTGGCCGACCCGGACTCCCGGTCGCGCACCCCGTCCGGCAGCGGCACGGTCGGATGGGCCTGCCGGCGCCGGATCCGGTCCAGGCAGGCGTTGACCACGATCCGGTGCAGCCAGGTGGTGACGGCCGAGTCACCGCGGAAGCGGGCCGCGGCGCGGTGCGCCGAGAGCAGCGCGTCCTGCAGGGCGTCCGCGGCCTCCTCCCGATCGCCGAGGGTACGCAGGGCCACCGCCCAGAGCCGGTCACGGTGCCGGCGGAACAGCTCGGCGAAGGCGTCCCGGTCACCGGCCACGTGGGCGTGCAGCAGGTCCAGGTCGCTGGCCTCGGCCGGTGACGACGCGAGCGGCGGGCCACCCGTGGTGCCCGCCGACCCGTCCGACCGCTCGTCGTGCCCGGTCATCATCGCGTCCGGCGGAGGCGATGCCCGGGGTGCGACGAGTGAGTCACGAACCCTGGACCTTGATCTCCTGCACGCCGACCTTGTACCCGCCGTCGCTGTCCGGCAGCTCGGTGATCCAGAAGAGCAGGTAGCGGTACTTCTGCTCGGCGTTGAAGCCGGTGAAGGTCATGGTGGTGCCGTCGTGCTCCTCGAACGCCCGGCCGACCGGCTTCTGCTGGTATTCGGCGACGAGTTGGGCGTCGCCCGACTTGGTCGACGGGTGCTCGGTGGCGCCGTAAAAGAGCTGCGCGGAGGCGCCCTGGGCGGAGAGCAGGACCTGCACCGACTTCACGCTGCGCTCGGAGCCGAGGTCGATCCAGACCCCCATGCCCTTCTTGAGGTTGCCGAAGTTGGCGGCCCGCCGGTACGTCTGCGTCTCCCAGCCCTCGTCCTCGTCACCGTCGAACACCTTGTCGGCGTCCTTGACCTCGGTCCGGTCACCGTCCGGGTCGATGATCTGGGCCTTGCTGATCTTGAGCGGACCCACGGCGGGAGCCGGACTCGCGTCGTCGGCCGGGGCGCTGGAGGTGGGCTGGGCGACCGGGTTGGTCTGTGGGTCCTTGTCGTCGCCGCCCAGCGCGCTGATGCCGATCAGCAGGCCGACCAGGGCGACGGCGAGCAGGCCGGCGATGCCGATGGCCACCTTACGACCACCGGCGGCGGCCAGCGGCGACGGCTCGTCACCGGTGTCCGCGGCGAAGCGCAGCGGACCGCTGTTGTCCAGGTAGTGGTCGTCGGCGGGCACGTCGAGCCGGGCCAGTTCGGCCGCCAGCACGTCCGAGGACGGCGGCGCGACCTCGGCGTCGAGCAGGTCCATGGTCAGGTCGTCGAGGTACGCCGGCACGCCGGCCCGGACCTGCCGGGGAGCGGCCAGCGCGCCGGTTGCGTCCCGGACGGCGTCGGGGATGGCGGCCCGCCCGTGGCCGGCGGTGGCGCCGCGCAGCGGGGCCTCGGCGTGCGGCCAGTGCCCGGTCAGCGCGAAGTAGAGGATGCCGCCGACCGCCCGGATGTCGCTCTCCTGGCTGTCGTCGCCGTCGGTACGCGCGTCGGCCAGCACCACCCGGCCGTCGTCGCTGATCATCACCGTGCCGGGGTGGACGTTGCCGTGCACCATGTCGGTGGCGTGCACGGCGGCGAGCGCACTGGCGACGGCGTTGCCGATGGTGGTGGCCCGGGCCCCGTCGAGCGGGCCGTCGGCGGCCAGTTCGCGCAGCGACCGACCGTCGACCCACTCGCGGACCACGTACGCCCGCTCGCCCTCGTCGATCGCGTCGTAGACACCGACCAGGTTGGGGTGGATGACCCGGCTCGCCGCGACGGCGGCCTGAAGCATCTCGGTGGCGGAGTCGCCACCCGGGTAGCGCAGCACCACCGCGACGGGACGGCGCAGTACGACGTCGACCCCGCGCCAGACCAGCCGGCCCGCGCTGTCGTTGTTGATGTGCTCGACCAGTTCGTAACGCTCGGCGAGGATCTCACCGGCCGTGGGAGCACCGAAGGTCATGACCGGAGGAGCGCTCTCGTCCGCGTCCTGACCCTCGCCGACCTGGGTCACCCGTCCTCCCTCGGTGATCGTGTCGATCGATGGACCCGCGCTGCTGGGCATGTGGCTTCCCGCTCTGTCTTTCAGGGGCCGGCCGACCGGGGTCGACGCGAGCGCCGGTGCCTGCCGTACCCGTCGAGAGCGACCTTACCCGGCTGGGCCGTCTCCCCGACATGTCATCTTCCCGCCGGACCCGACGAGGGTTTCGGGAGTAGACAAGCTCGTCCGGTTACGACCGTTGTCAACCACGTTGCTGGCACATGTACTAGCCAATCTAGAGGTAGACCGCAAGGGCTCGACGCAGGGGCCGGACCGGGTGTCGCGACCACGCCGACGTCCCGGGGTTCCCCCACGATCGGGGCACCATACTCAACCGTCCGGCTGGTTATCCACAGCCCGATCCGGTGACTGAGCGGGGAATCGCGGAGTTATCCACAGGCGCATCCCCAGGCTGGTGATCCACCGTCACGCACCGTACCGACGGGTAGGGCCGGAGGGTGGCTCAGCGGCCCAGCCGGCGCCGGACCATCCCGACCACCTCGGTGATCTCCCCGATCCGCAGTGCCATGGCCAGGCCGAGATAGGTCCCGCCGATCACCGCGCCGCCGATCACCAACTGGGCCAGCGCCTGCGCACGGCTCGGCGTGTCGTCGCCGGGCAGCAGGGCGACCACCAGCAGGCCGACCAGGGCCGCACCGAGCGCGGCGACCGCGACCCGGGCCAGCGTACGCATGATCGCGCCGAGCCCGATCCGGCCGACCCGGGGCCGGAGCAGCCAGGCGGAGGCGATCGCCGCGGCCAGGTAGGAGACCGCGTTGCCGATCATCATCCCGGCGGCCGCGAAGTGGGCGGCGAAGGCGGCGAAGAGGATGATCTGGACGCCGATCCGCAGCGCCACCACCGGAATGTTGATCAGCGCCGGGGTGCGGGTGTCGGGGAGCGCGTAGAAGGCGAAGGTGAACAGCTGGCTGATCGCGAACGGCACCAGCGCCAGCGCGGCCAGCAGCAGCACCAGCGAGGTGTCGGCGGCGTTGTCGTCGCTGAACGCGCCGTAGCGGAACAGCGTCACCGACAGCGGCGTGGCCAGCACCGCGTAGCAGACGGCGATCGGGGCGAGCACCGCCGAGACGGTGCGGGTGCCCCGGGACAGGTCGGCGGCGAGGTCGGCGTACCGGCCGTCGGCGGCGGCCGCGCTCATCCGGGGCATCAGCGCGGTGATGATCGAGACCGCGATGATGCCGTGCGCCATCATCAGCAGCAGGAAGACGTTGTTGTAGATCAGCGCGCCGGCGTCCCCGTCACCCGCCCGGTTCAGCAGGTTGAAGAGCACGATCAGGCCGATCTGGCTGACCGCGACGTAGCAGAACATCCAGGCGCCGAGGCGACCCAGCTCGGCCAGCCCCAGGGCCCGGAAGTCGAACCGGAACCGCCACCGGAAGCCCACCTTGCGCAGCGCCGGCAGCAGGCCGGCGGCCTGGATCGCCACGCCGAGCAGCGTGCCGCCGGCGATCAGCAGGATCCGCCCGGTGGTCATCTGCTCCGGCCGGATGATCTCGGCACCGAAGATCGCGATGTAGAGCCCGGCGGTGGCGATCACCACGATGTTGTTCAGGATCGGCGCCCACATCGGGGCGGCGAAGTGCCCCCGGGTGTTCAGCACCGCGCTGATCAGCGCGCTGAGGCCGGTGAAGAAGATCATCGGCAGCATCAGGTAGGACAGATAGGTGACCAGCTCGCGGTAGTCGTCGCCGCGGTTGTCGCTGGTGTACAGCGCGGTGAGCAGCGGCGCGGCCACCACCGCGAGCAGCGCGGCCGCGGCCAGGGTGACCACCGCGAGGGTGAGCAGCCGCTGGGCGTACGCCTGACCGCCGTCGGCGTCGGCCTTGCGCCGGCGCACCAGCACCGGGATCAGCACGCTGGTGAGGATGCCGCCGAGCAGGAACTCGTAGACCATCCCGGGCAGGATCTGCGCGGTGGTGTACGCGTCACCGACCAGCGCGCCACCCAGCGCGGCGGTCAGCGCCAGCGTGCGCAGGAATCCGGTACCCCGGCTGACCAGGCTGCCGATCGCCATCACCGCGCTGTTGGTTGCGGCGCTGCCCTCGGCCACCTGCTCCGGCGGCGGGGCGGTCGACTCCAACGCCGGCTGGTTGAGCGGCTCCGCCGAGATGAAGGTGGCGCCGTCCGCCGGAGGCCGACCGCCGCCGTCACCCGTGGCGTTCGCGCTGCGGTAGAGCCCGCCGCTCATCTTCTCGCCTCCAAGGGGTATTCGGAGCCGGCACCGGCCCGCACGAGCATGACGATAGTCAACGCGCACCCGCTACCCGCGCCCGGCGGAGGACATCCGCACCGGGACCGATAGGCTGGCGATCCCATGTCCGAAGCCTCCGCTCCCCGTGCCGCCGACCGCCGCGAACTCACCGCCGCGCAGCGCAACGCCGTCGCCGAACTGCTCCGGGTCTCGCCGGTCGCCGACGAGCTCGGCCGCCGGTTCGCGCAGGCCGGTCACGAGTTGCACCTGGTGGGCGGTTCGGTGCGGGACGCCCTGCTCGGCCGGCTCGGCGAGGATCTCGACTTCTGCACCGACGCGCTGCCCGACCAGACGCTGCGCATCGTCCGGGGCTGGGCCGAGTCGATCTGGGAGACCGGCCGCGAGTTCGGCACCATCGGCGCCCAGCGCGGCGGGCTGCGACTGGAGATCACCACCTTCCGCGCCGAGGCGTACGACCAGGTCACCCGGAACCCGGTGGTCACCTACGGCACGGACCTGACCGAGGACCTGAAGCGGCGGGACTTCACCATCAACGCGATGGCGGTCAGCCTGCCCGAGCACCGGTTCACCGACCCGCACGGCGGGCTGGCCGATCTGGCGGCCAAGGTGATCCGCACCCCGGCGTCGCCGCAGGAGTCGTTCCGGGACGACCCGCTGCGGATGCTCCGGGCCGCCCGGTTCGCGGCCCAGCTGCGGTTCGCGGTGCACCCCGACGTGCACGCGGCGATGGCCCGGATGGCCGCCGACCTGGACCGGATCACCGCCGAGCGGATCCGCGACGAGTTCACCAAGCTGCTCTGCGGCGCCGACCCGGTGACCGGGCTGCGGCTGCTGGTCGACACCGGGTTGGCCGACCGGTTCCTGCCGGAGCTGACCGGGCTGAAGCTGGAGATCGACGAGCACGCCCAGCACAAGGACGTCTACGAGCACACCCTCACCGTGGTGAGCAACGCCGTCTCGTACGAGGAGGACGGCTGCGACTTCGTGTTGCGGATGGCCGCGCTGATGCACGACATCGGCAAGCCGGCGACCAAGGCGGTCGGCCCGGACGGCCGGGTGAGCTTCCACCACCACGAGGTGGTCGGCGCCCGGCTCACCAAGGCGCGGATGAAGGCGCTGCGCTACCCGAAGGACGTCACCGCCCAGGTGACCGCGCTGGTCGCGCTGCACCTGCGGTTCTACGGCTACGGCCGGGGCGAGTGGACCGACTCGGCGGTGCGCCGGTACGTCGCCGACGCCGGGGACCTGCTGCCGCGGCTGCACAAGCTCACCCGGTCGGACTGCACCACGCGTAACCGGCGCAAGGCCGCCCAGCTCGCCGCCGACTACGACGCGCTGGAGGAGCGGATCGCCCGGATCGCCGCCGAGGAGGACCTGGCCCGGGTCCGCCCTGATCTGGACGGCAACGCGATCATGGAGTTGCTCGGCGTACCGCCGGGCCCGGTGGTCGGACGCGCCTGGAAGCACCTGAAGGACCTGCGCCTGGAGCGCGGCCCGCTGGACCGGGAGACGGCCGAGGCCGAGCTGCTGCGCTGGGCCCGCGACGAGGGCCTGCGCGACTGAACCGACGCGAAGGGCGCCGCCCCCGGTACCGGGAGCGGCGCCCTTCGCCGTACGGTCGGCGCTACCTCGCCTCGACCGCGGTGCCGTCCACCGCCGGCTTGCCGTTGCCGGCCGACGACGCCGAGCCGAGCTTCGCGAGCAGGCCGGCCAGGTCGATGCCGGTCAGGTCGCTGCCGAGCTGGAGCCCCTGCGCCACGTTGCCGGCCACCGACTTGGTCAGCGAGGACGCCCCGTCGGTGGAGATGACGGTCATCTTGTCGATCGCGCCGATCGGGGCGCTGGCCGCGCCGACCACCTCCGGCAGCACCTTGACCAGCAGGTCCAGCACGGCCGCCTCGCCGTACGCCGCGAACGCCTCGGCCTTGCGGGCCATCGCGTCCGCCTCCGCCTGCCCCTTGGCCAGGATGGCCGCGGCCTCGGCCTGGCCCTCCCGCTCGACCGCCTCGGCGATCGCGGAGCGCCGCCGCTGCTCGGCCTCGCCCTCCTTGGCGCCTTCGATCGCGTTCGCCTCGGCCAGCGCGGCCCGCCGGGCCCGCTCGCCCTCACCGGTGAGCCGGGCCTGCTCGGCGGCGGCCTGGGCGGCGGCAATGACCGCCTGCCGCTGCGCGTCGGCGTTCAGCACCGCGGCGTTGCGGGCCGCCTCGGCCTCCTGCTCGACCTTGTACCGGGCGGCGTCCGCCGGCTTGCGCACCTCGGTGTCCAGCTGGCGCTGCTTCAGCTCGGCGTTGCGCTCGGCCACCTTCTGCTGCTCGGAGAGGATCGCCTGGTCCCGCTCGGCCTGGGCGAGCGGACCGGCGGCGGCGGACTTCGCCTTGGCCGCGTCGATCTCCGCCTGGATGGCGGCCTGCTTGAGCGCCAGGTTCCGGTTGGCCTCGGCGATCGCCTCCTCGGCGAGCAGCCGCTCCTGCTCCGCCTGCTGCCGCGCCCGGGCCTCCGCGATGGCCGCGTCCTTGAGCACCCGGGCCGCCTCCGGCCGGCCCAGGTCCTGCAGGTAGGAGCCCTCGGCCAGGATGTCCTGAAGCTGGAAGGTGTCCAGCACCAGGCCCTGGTTGGTCATCGAGTGCTCGGCCTCCTCGGCCACCGCGCTGGCGAACGCCGCCCGGTCCCGGATGACCTCCTCGACGGTGAGCCGGCCGACGATCGACCGCAGCGCGCCGGCGAGCACCTCCCGGGTGAAGTCCTCGATCTCGTCCTGCTGGTGCAGGAAGCGCTGGGCGGCCGCACGGATGGCGTCCTCGGTGCCGCCGACCTTGACGATCGCGACCCCGTGCAGCTCGGTACGGATGCCCTGCTTGCTCACCGCGCCCTTGATGCCGACGTCGATCCGCCGGCTGGACAGGTCGAGCGACTGCAGCTTCTGCACCACCGGCAGGACGAAGACCGAGGCGCCGAGCACGACCTTCTGCCCGGACATGTCGGTCGACCGGCCGCCGTCGGCGGTCTGCGTGGTGCGGCCCTTGCGGCCGGTGACGATGAAGGCCTCGTTCGGCCCGGCGACCTTGATCCGGGAGAGCACGAAGAGGATGAGCACGAGGACGAGGAGGACCGCGCCGCCGATGGCGATGAGAAGGGGCATGTGACCGTCCCGTTTCTTTATGAGGGGGTTCAGTAGGTCTCGACGTGCACGCTGGTCTCGCTCAGCGCCTCGACCACGAAGATCTGGGCGCCGACCGGGATCGGCCGGTCGGCCCGGGCGTTGAGCTTGACCGGCTGGCCGGCCACGCGTACCCGGACCTCGCCGTAGCCGTCGACGGGCACCGGGGTGACCACCAGGCCGAGCGCGCCGACCAGGTGGTGGCGGTTGGGGGTGGCGTCGGTCGGCATGTCGCGGGCCGCCCGGCCGAGCCGGGCCGCCACCCACGCGGTGGGCACGGCCGCGAGGAGCCCGCCGGCCACCGCCACCGCGATGGCGCCGGTGGTGCCCCCGCCGACCAGTTCGTTGACGATCGCGGCGCCGAAGCCGAGCGCCCCGGTGAACCCGGCGACCGCCTCGATCGACACCGGACCGTCCAGCTCGGGTTGACCGAAGTGGAGCAGCTCGGCGCCGAGCAGGGCGAGCGCCAGCACTCCGACGCCGATGCCGCCGATGATGAGGAAGAGCAGGGTCCCCGTCGCCACGATCCGCACGGTATCGATCCCGCGCAACGTTCCGTCGGGTCGCGGCGTTCCGTCCGTCAACGCATCTAGCTGTTGACAAGATTGCGGTGATCGGCCAATCTTGACAATGACAAGACGGAGGTGTCCCATGTCCGAGGCAACCCGCACCACCGCCGGCATCCTGCTGATCACCGTGGTCGCGGTCGCGTACGGCGGCCTCACCCTGCTCACCCACCTGGCCCGGCGCAAGGCCGGCTACCTGGACAACCCGGTCCGCCGGGGTCTGTGGACCGCCGGGCACGCCCACGCCGGGGTGCTGGTGCTCTTCGCGCTCGCCGTGCTGCCCTACGTCGACCAGGCCGACGCGTCCGACGGCACCCGCACGCTGATCCGGTCGCTGCTGGTCGCGGCGCCGATCCTGATGCCGCTCGGCTTCTTCCTCTCGGTGGTCCGGCCGCAGGACACCCGGCCCAACAAGTTGATCTGGCTCACCGTGGCCGGCGGGGTCTGCCTGGTCGCCGGGGCGCTGCTGCTCGGCGTCACCCTGCTCTGAGCGCCGGCCGGAGCCCGAGCCGGCGTCAGCCCGGGGCGAGCCGGCGTCAGCCCTGGGCGGGCGGCCCCGGAACCCAGTCGCCCGCCCGCAGGTGCCAGCCCGGCGCGACCGAAACAGGCCGCCGGAAGAAGGCGTTCGCCGGAGGGAGGGCGAGCAGGAGCAGCGCGACCAGCATTGCCAGTGGTGCGCCAGCGCCCAACACCACCAGCAGCGGCTCCAGCCAGTCGGGCATCCGCTCCCGCGCCAGCTCGCCGATCCGGTCCAGGTCGTCCGGAGAGTAGATGAGGGAGAGCGGCCGGGGCGTACGGAGGATCCCGACGGTGGCGCAGCAGACGAGGAACGGCCCGCAGGCCCAGGAGGCGATCCGGGCACCGTTCACGCCGACGGCGGTGAAGCCGGCCAGCACCAGGAAGGTCACCGCGAGCAGGGCGGTGACCAGGTCGGCCGCGAGCTGCCCGACGACACCGAATGCCGCGAATGCCACCCCGCTGGTGGGATCGAACGACTTCTCCGCGTCGTAGTAGAACTCCTGGTGCCAGTAGGTCAGGGGCAGCACGGCCAACTGAACCACGCCGGCCAGGGTGAGCAGCGCGCTGGCGGCCGTGACGGTGTGCGGCCTGGGCGGCCGCGTGGTGGGTGGGATCGACCAGGGGCCTCCGCCGATCACGCTCATGGCCTGATTCTCGACCCCGTCCCTGGTCGCCGCCGTCCCCGATCCGGTGGCGACCGTCACCGGCCGCCGGCCGCCGTGGCCTGTCGGACCGGTGGACGACAATGGGTGGATGCGTTGGACAGTGCTCGACTCGCCGATCGGGGAGTTCTCCGTGGCCACCGACGACGACAGCGTCCGCGGTGCGCACTTCGGCCGGGTCGCCGGCGCCGCCGACGAGGCGGGCGACGAGATCTCCCGCCGCGCCGTCGCCGAGCTGCGCGCCTACTTCGCCGGCGAGCTGACCGAGTTCGGCCTGCCGGTGTCGGCGCCCCGGGGTTCCGACTTCGAGCGGGCGGTGTGGCGGGAGATGACCCGCATCCCGTACGGGCAGACGTCGACCTACGGCGAGGTGGCCCGGCGGGTGGGCGACCCCGGCGCTGCCCGGGCGGTCGGGGTGGCCTGCAACCGCAACCCGATCCCGGTCATCGTGCCCTGCCACCGGATCGTCGGCGCCGGCGGCAAGCTGGTCGGCTTCGGCGGGGGGTTGCCCCGCAAGGTGCGGTTGTTGGAGCTGGAGGCCGGGGTGGCGCTGCGCCAGGCATGGTCCTGAACACCCGCCCTTCGGGCGATGCACGGCGGTCGATCAGTCTGGAATGATCGGCGGGCTGTTGTCACCATCCATGGGGGATTCACATGAATGATCACCGTGACAAGCCCGTCGACCGACGCCGGCTGCTGCGCCGGGCCGGCACCGTGGCCGCCGGGTTGGCCGGAACCGCGACAGTGGGCGCCGCGACCGCCGGGCCGGCCGCGGCCGCCTCGGGCGAGCCGGTGCTCCAGGGGCAGCTGAACGTGGCCGCGGAAGCCACCACCCTGCGAAACACCGGCGTGCAGGCGGTGCTGCGGCTGGAGCACGACAGGGTCTGGCCCGGGACCGACGGCAGGCTCTGGGCCGAGCCGGCCCTGCGGATCAAGCCGAGCGGCACCGACCTCTCACACCTCGCCGAGGCGGGGTCGATCAGCATGGCCGTCGACGGCAACCTCTGGCTGGCCACCCGATCGGGCAGCCAGGACAACGTACGGCACATCATCCACACCACCGCCAACAGCAACCGGATCGTGCCGTTGCAGCCGCAGCGGGTGCTCGACACCCGGTACGCCGAGTCCCGGGGGCTGGTCATCGAGCAGGGCTACCTCGACGCCAGCGGTCGCGTCCTCGCCGGCAAGTCGATCACCATCCGGCTGACCGACCATCTCTACGTCGCGGAAGCGGTCTTCGGCACCGTGACCGTGGTGCAGCCCGGCCAGGACGGCTTCGCGCAGGTCTACCCGTCCGGAACCGCCCGGCCGACGAACTTCTCGACGATCAACTACGCGCCCGGCCAGGTGCTCTCGAACTCCTTCGTCTGCGGAGTCCGGGCGGCGAGCGACCAGGTCAGCGACGCGATCAGCGTCTACACCAACCGCACCACCCACCTGATCGTGGATCTCACCGCCGCCGTCGTCGGGGTCGGTCAGGTCAACCCCGCGTCCACCCTGCCGACCCGCGGAGATTCGATGAGTGCCGGATCCGGGGTTCCCGCCTGGGAGCGGTGACGACGTCGGAGAGCAGACACAGCCGAGGGCCGGGTCCTTGCGGACCCGGCCCTCGGCTGTGCTGCTGGTCAGCGCGTCAGCGCTCGACCTCGCCCTTGATGAAGGACTCGACGGCGGCGTGCGCGTCGTGGTCGGCGTACTGCACCGGGGGGGACTTCATGAAGTACGACGAGGCCGACAGGATCGGGCCGCCGATCTTCCGGTCCAGCGCGATCTTCGCGGCCCGGACCGCGTCGATGATGACGCCGGCCGAGTTCGGCGAGTCCCACACCTCGAGCTTGAGCTCGGCGTTGAGCGGGGTGTCACCGAACGATCGGCCCTCCAGCCGGATGTACGCCCACTTGCGGTCGTCCAGCCACGGCACGTGGTCGGACGGGCCGATGTGCACGTCGCTCTTGCTCATCTCGTGCGGGATCTGGGAGGTCACCGACTGGGTCTTCGAGATCTTCTTCGAGACCAGGCGGTTGCGCTCCAGCATGTTCATGAAGTCCATGTTGCCGCCGAAGTTGAGCTGGTACGTGCGCAGCAGCTCGACGCCGCGGTCCTCGAAGAGCTTGGCCAGGGCCCGGTGCACGATGGTGGCGCCGACCTGGCTCTTGATGTCGTCACCGACGATCGGCAGGCCCGCGTCTTCGAACTTCTTCGCCCACTCCGGGTCGGAGGCGATGAAGACCGGCAGGGCGTTCACGAACGCGCAGCCGGCGTCGATCGCGGCCTGGGCGTAGAACTTGTCGGCCTGCTCGGAGCCGACCGGCAGGTAGGAGACGACGACGTCGACCTGGGCGTCACGCAGCGCCTTGGCCACGTCGACCGGCTCGACGTCCGACTCCTCGATGATCTCGCGGTAGTACTGCCCGAGACCGTCGAAGGTCGGGCCGCGCTGCACGGTGACGCCGGTCGGCGGCACGTCGCAGAGCTTGATGGTGTTGTTCTCGCTGGCGACGATCGCCTCGGCGAGGTCCATGCCCACCTTCTTGGCGTCCACGTCGAACGCCGCGACGAACTGCACGTCCGAAACGTGGTAGTCGCCGAAGGTGACGTGCATGAGACCCGGGACGCGGTCGTTCGGGTCGGCGTTCCGGTAGTACTCCACGCCCTGTACCAGGGACGAGGCGCAGTTCCCCACACCGACGATGGCGACGCGGACGGAGCCCATAGCGTCTGCCTCCTTCTTCTTCATCACGGCCGCTCTTTCCTGGACTCTCCAGGCGGAGGCGGGCTGGTGTCTTCTCGTCGGCCGCCGGCCGTCCCGGGCTGCGGGACCGTCGGGGCACGGCCGGAGCGCTCGTTGGCGATGAGCTCCTCCAGCCAGCGAACCTCGCGCTCACAGGCCTCCAGCCCGTGGCGCTGCAGTTCCAGGGTGTACGCGTCGAGGCGCTCGGCCGCCCGGCCGAGCACGTCACGAAGCCCTTCGCGACGTTCCTCGATCTTTCGCCGGCGACCCTCCAGGATGCGCAGTCGGGTCGCCTGGTCGGTCCGGGCGAAGAACGCGAAGTGCACACCGAAGCCCGTGTCGTCGTACGTCTCGGGCCCGGCCTGCGCGATGAGTTGGGCGAAGCGTTCCTTGCCCTCCGCGGTGATTTTGTAGACCACCCGACCTCGTCGGCTGGTCAGCGCGGGAACCTCCTCGGCGGTGGCGGGTGTCTCGGCGGCCTCGGCGATCCAGCCCGCCGCCTGGAGCCGCCGCAGGGTCGGGTAGAGCGAGCCGTAGCTGATCGCCGCCCGGATGGCCCCGAGCTTCGCGGTCAACTCCTTGCGCAGCTCGTAGCCGTGCATCGGAGACTCCTGCAACAGGCCGAGGATGGCGAGCTCGAGCACGGACCACCCTTCCCTTACCCTGTGCGGGGAGTGCTAACCGCCGCGATGTATCGGACCGATACATCGCACGCTAGCGGTTCACCGCGGTCAGGGCAAACCCCCAATCCGAGTTCCTGCCGTCACGCATGGTCACCACGGTCGCCTCGTCAGGCGAGACCGCGTACCCTTCTCCGCATGCGTACGCAGCGCCAGGTCGTCGACTACTCGCTCCAGAAGCGAGCGGTGCTGCGTGAGCTCCTCGCCGGGCGGGTCGGCACCTACGACGTCTGCGACGCCTCGCCGTACCTGAAGAACGCTGCTCGGTTCCACGGCGAGCCGACCGACGAGCGGTGCCCGATCTGCCGGAGCGAGAACCTGATCCACGTCCACTACATTTACGGGGACGAACTCAAGCAGTCCGCCGGCCAGGCCCGCACCCTGGCGGAACTGCCCGTGCTGGCGATGACGCTGCGTGAGTTCCAGGTTTTCGTGGTGGAGGTGTGCCTCGGCTGTGACTGGAACCATCTCGTCGAGCAGTTCCTGCTCGGGCGGGACGGGCTGACCGGCGGCACCGAGGGCGGGCCGGACCAGGACGTGGTGGGCGGCGGCAACGCCGCGGCCGCCGCGCCGGCCACTCGACGGAGGCGAGAGGCGCAACGGTGATCCCAGCTGGATCGGTTGATCCCGGGCAGGAGTGCTGGGGCGACCGACAGCTCCTTGGTCCGAATGGCCCGATTGATCCGGAACTGACACCGGCTGGTCGGCACGCGTGTGCCGCCGTGGCGGGTGTCTCAACTCACGGCAACCCGGTGGCGGCGCATCCGCGCCCCACCGCGACCGGCAGGGTGTGAGGAATGAACTCGTACGGCGATCCCAGTTCTTCGCGTGGGCGGGCCCAGCTCCCGGGCCAGAACGGCGACCCGGGACGGGCGGACGACGCGTACGGCCGCGGTGGTGAACCGCGGGGGAACGGTTGGTCGGCCGCGGAGGGTGCGGCCCCGGCCGGCCGGGCCTCGGTGGGGCCGCGCGGCGCCACCGGTGGCCGGGCCTCGGTGGGCGGTTCGGCGGCGGTCCC
>NZ_QGSW01000298.1:0-24069 GCF_003176715.1 Micromonospora sp. S4605 | reverse complement strand
CCGGCTGACGCCGCTGATCCGCGCCCGGCCCGCCCCGGCTGACGCCGGCCAGGGCCGGCCGCGGGCGCGGCCGGCCTCGTTTGCACCGCTCCCCGCCGGGAAGCCAGCCGCACCACCGGCCCTGGGGAGGGACGATGCCGGAACTGGTGAAGAAGGTGTTGCTCTGGGGCTTCGTCGCGTTCCTGATCTACTTCATGGCGTTCCGGCCGGAGGGCGCGGCGGAGATGTTCAAGGCGATCGGGGCGGGGCTGATGGCGATGTTCCAGGGCTTCGGCGACTTCCTCACCAGCCTGATGACCTGACCGGCCGGGCACCCGGGCCGGCCCGAGGCGCGGGCGCCCGGCGGGGCCCCGGCGTCAGGGGCGCCCGGGCGGCCAGGGCGTTGCCGGGCGCGGGCCGGGCCAGCCGTAGCCGGTTGGGAAGACCGGCGGCGGTGGCGGGGCCAGCACCACCGGGATCGGCACCACCGGCTCGTCGGGCGCCTCCACCGGTCGCTGCGAGCCGTCCGGGAAGCGCAGGTGGTAGCGGTGCCCGTCCCAGGTCCCGGCCGGCGCCTGCGGATCCCTCCCCACGAAGTACGCCCGGTACGCGGTGATCGCGTCCAGCAGCTCCCGTTCCTCCCGTGCCGTCCGCTCCCTGTCCACCGGCCGGCGGTCCAGCCCACGCAGCGCCCCGTCGCGCAGCAGCGCCAACCGGGTCGCCGCGAACTGGTAGCCGCGCATCGCCTTCACCCCGGCGTCGCCGCCCACCCGGCGGGCCCACACCCGGGCCGCGTGCCGGCGCCCGAGGCTGCTCAGCGCGGCCACCTCGGGCGGGGTGAGCCAGCCGGCCTTGACGTAGTCGGGCAGGGTCCGCTCGGTGAGCCGCCCCTCCCAGGCGCGCAGCCACACCGCCAGCCCGACCATGCCGAAGAAGATCGGCACCATCACGCCGATGAAGCCGTACAGCATGATCAGCGCCTGGCCGGTGGCCTGGGTGAGGGTCGGCAGCAGGTTCCAGGTGCCGTGCAGCATCATCGCCAGCAGCAGGCCGGCGACCGGAGCGAGGAACCGGACCCGCCGGTCCGCAGTCCGTGCGGCGATGCCCAGGCCGACGCCGGTCATCGAGGTGAACAGCGGGTGGGCGAAGCCGAAGAGCAGGATCCGGACGATGAAGATCGCGATCACCTGCTGCGCGCCGGTCGCCGGGCCGTACCGGTCCACGCCCGACGCGTAGCCGTAGCCGCCCAGGTAGAGGATGTTCTCCACCATGGCGAAGCCGACCGCGGAGAGCCCGCAGTAGACCAGGCCGTCGGTGATCCCGGACCACTCCCGGCGCCGGAACACCAGCAGCAGGATCGGCCCGAGCGCCTTGGTCAACTCCTCGATGAACGGCGCCACCAGCACCGCGGTCAGCGCGGTCGGCAGGCCCATCTCGGCGAACAGGCCGGCCGCGAACCCGTTGACCTCCAGCGAAGCGGCGGTGGAGACGAACGCACCCCAGGCGAAGCAGAAGACCAGGTACTTGAGCGGTTCCGGTTCGTACCGGTCGAGCCAGAGGAAGCAGGCCACCAGCACCGGGACCGGCAGGATCGCCGCGGCCACGCCGATCAGCAGCGCCTCGATGCCGAGCTCGTCGTTCAACACGGACACCATGTAGATCGCGCAGGCGGTGATCAGCAGGAACACCCCGACCAGCACGAGGATCCGCCGCCAGCCCAGCCGGCGGCCCGGCATCGCGGGGGTGCCGGCGGGCACGACGGCGACGGCGGGCGCGGTGGGCGACGGCGGTCGGGAACCGCCGGGCGGGGTGTCGGCCATGCGGTCAGCGTAGTCACCCCCGGCCCGCTGTTCCGGGCGCATCGGTGGCCGCTATGCTGCGGTCAGGTCACGAGCGCCAGCGTCAAGCCCCGGCTTGCTGGCCGGCAACCCTCGTCGAGGTTCGCGGTGGGGTGCCCCGGGTGATGACCGGGCCCGGCCCGATCCGCGCGCCGGGCAAGCGCGGACCCCGCCCTGCGCCCGCCCCGGGGTCCCTGGACCCGGAGGTCGTGCCATGACCGTCACCCTCGTACCCCCGTCGCACCGCACCCGCACCGCGCCCCCGGCCGGGCTCGACGTGCTCGGCGTGCCCGGCGAGATCAACCTGGACTACGCGGCCACCGCGCCGTGCGCGCGGGCCGCGGCCGACGCGGTGGCCGAGCTGCTTCCCTGGTACGCCAGCGTGCACCGCGGCGCCGGGGCGCTGTCGCGGCGCTGCACGCTCGCCTACGAGCGGGCCCGGCAGACCGTCGGCGACTTCTTCGGCGCCCGCGCCGACGACCACGTGGTCTTCACCCGCAACACCACCGACGCGCTGAACCTGCTGGCCCGGGCGCTGCCGGCGGGCACCACGGTGGTCACCTTCGCCGGCGAGCACCACGCCAACCTGCTGCCCTGGCCGCGCGGCTCGGTCCGGCTGCCGGTGCCCGGCTCGCCGGGCGAGGCGGTACGCGCGCTGGACGCCGCCCTCGGCGAGCTGCGCCGCGACGCCAGCCCCGGCGTGCCGGTGCTGGTCGCGGTGACCGGGGCGAGCAACGTGACCGGGGAACGCTGGCCGGTGGCCGAGCTGGCCCGGGTGGCCCGGCGGCACCACGCCCGGATCGCGGTGGACGCCGCGCAGCTCGCCCCGCACGCCCCGGTCGACCTGCTCGCCCTCGACGTGGACTACCTGGCCGTCTCCGGGCACAAGCTGTACGCGCCGTTCGGCGCCGGGGTGCTGATCGGGCGGGGCGACTGGCTGGACGCCGCACCGCCGTACCTGGCGGGCGGGGGCGCGACCAGCCACGTCGGGGCGGCCACCCACGACGTACGGTGGGCGACCGGCCCGGCGCGGCACGAGGCGGGCACCCCGAACCTGCTCGGCGCGGTGGCGCTGGCGGCGGTCTGCGCGGCGCTCGACGGCGCCGACCGGGCCGCGCTGCACGACCGCGAGCAGGAGCTGCTGGCCCGGCTCCGGGACGGGATGGCGGCCCTGCCGCACGTGGTGGAGCTGCGCACCTTCGGCCCGGACGCGCCGCGGGTGGGCATCGTGTCGTTCGTGGTGGCCGGCCGGGACTCGTCGGCGGTGGCGGCGGAGCTGGCCCGCGAGCACGGCATCGGCGTCCGGGACGGCCTGTTCTGCGCCCACCCGCTGGCCCGCCGGCTGCTCACCGAGGCGGCGAACCGCAGCGGCCGGCGCGACCTGCCACCGACCGCGCTGCGCGCCAGCATCGGCCTGGGCAGCACCACCGAGCACGTGGACACGCTCCTCGCCGCGCTGGCCGCCCTCGGCTGACCGGCCGCGCCCGAGGGGCTGTCACCCGGCGGGTCAGCCCACCGGCGGGGCGGTCGGCGGCTTCGGGGCGGTCTCCGGCGCGCTCTCGCCGGTGGGCCGCTCCAGGTCGCCGAAGGACTCCCGGATCAGCCGGTTCGCGTCCTCCTGACCGACTCCGGAGGCCACCATCAGGTCGCTGGCGGTGGTGCGCACCTGGGCGATCACCACGCTGCCGGAGAACCCGACCCCCTGGGCGTACGCCCGGCCGGCCTCGCTGACCGCGCGCAGCGCGCACTCCCGGGCCTTCTCCGGCTCCTCGTTGCTGGCGAACTCGTGCTTGAGCAGGCGGACCGACTCGGCGAGGTGCGCGACCGCGTCCGGCATCGGCTCGGGCACCGACTCCTCGTCCTCGATCAGGGTGACCGCGCGGCGGATCAGCGTGCCGCTGTTGCGCATCGCCCGGTCGATCGGGTCGGCCGCCTCGGCGTAGTGGGTGAGTTCGTCGCGCCGGTGCCAGCGGGCCGGCGACAGGGTGACGGTCTCCTTGGCCCCCTCGATCGCTTCGCTGAAGGTGGCCAGCTCCTCCTTGTTGTCGCGGAGCCTTTCCAGCGCCCGCTGGACCGCGTCCCGGTCCCGGCTGCGCAACCCCTCGGCCGTGGCGTCCAACTGGGCGGCGAGCAGGTCCAGCGCGGGCCGGGCGGCCCGGTTGATCACCCGTAGCGGGTTGAGCGGGAGCAGGACCGCGGTCACCAGCAGCGCGATCCCGCCGCCGACGAACGCGTCGACGAACCGGGGGATCTCCAGGTTCTCGGTGGACGGGGTCAGCGTGACGATCAGCACGGCGGTGGCGGCGGCCTGGATGACGATCCCCACGCTGGCGCCGGCGAAGACGGTCAGGATGACGGCCAGCGTGACCACCAGTCCGAGCTGCCACGGTCCGGTGCCGACGAAGTAGATCAGTACGTCGCCGAGGAAGACGCCGATCGCCACCCCGACGATCAGCTCCAAGGTCCGGCGGAACCGCTGCCCCACCGAGACGGCGAGGGTGCCCACCGCGGAGATCGGCGCGAAGACCGGCTGCGGGTTGCCGAGCAGCTCGTGCGCCGCCAGCCAGGACAGTCCGGCGGCCACCCCGGCCTGCAGCGCCAGCCCCATCGCCAGCCGCACCCGGTGCAGCCGGTCGTGCAGGGTGGCCCTGCCGCGCTGCCGCAGCTCCCGGGTGGCCTCCTCGACCTGCGGGAAGTCGGGTTCCTCCCGCTTCCGGTGCAGCACGACCCGGCGCAGCAGCGAACGGGTCCGGTACCGGGACAACGGCATGGCCGGGACTACCCGCACCACCGCGGGTGAATCCTCGCCTTCGGCGATCTGCGGCAGACTCGTCCAGATGGCGGAACTGATCGACCGGTGGCGGCGGGCGGCGCGGGACGCCGGGGCGCCCGACGGGGCGGCCCTGACCGCGACCGGGGAGGAACTGCTGGCCCGCTGGCGGGAGCCGCACCGGCACTACCACACGCCGCGGCACCTGACCGCTGTGCTGGACGTGGTGGACGCGTACGCGACGTCGGCCGGACGGCCGGACCTGGTCCGGCTGGCGGCCTGGTGCCACGACGCGGTCTACGACCCCCGCGCCCCCGGTGACGCCAACGAACGGGACAGCGCCGCGCTGGCCGGGGAGCTGCTCACCGGGCTGGGGCTGCCGGCCGACGCGGTGGCTGAGGTCCGCCGGCTGGTGCTGCTCACCGCCGGGCACGCGGTGGACCCGGCCGACCCCGACGGGGCCCTGCTCTGCGACGCCGACCTGGCCGTGCTGGCCGCGCCCCGACCGGCGTACGACCGGTACGCCGCCGCCGTCCGCCGGGAGTACGCGCACGTGCCCGAGCCGGCGTTCCGGGCCGGACGGGCCCGGGTGCTGGCCGGCCTGCTGGCCCTGCCGGCGCTGTTCCGGCTGCCCCCGCTGGCCCGGCGCTGGGAGGCCGCCGCCCGGGCGAACCTCACCCGCGAGCTGGCCGCGCTGACCGGGCCGGCGCCCGATCGGGAGCCGACCTGACCAGGTGCTTCGGCCGGCGCAGGCCGGCCACGCGGAGCAGCCGGACCAGTTCCCGGCTCGGCACCACCCGGGCGCCCAGCCAGACCGCAGCGGCGAACCGCTCGGCCGGGATGTCGTAGTGGTCCCGGTCGAAGCCCCGGCGCGGCACGCCCAGCATCTCGGCGAAGGCGTGCAACTCGGCGAGGGAGACGTCGCTGATCAGATGCGACCAGAGCCGCCCCCGCCACGGCCAGGCGGGCCGGTCCAGATACAGCATGGCGGCAAATCTAGCCCGCCCCGGTGCGGTTGATGATCGCCTGACGGCGACCGTAGCCTTCCCCGCATGGCCGGATCCCCCCTGCTCGACGACCTGCGGGCCGCGCTCGGCGACGACGCGGTGCTGACCGACCCGGACCTGCTCCGGATGCACGAGCGGGACGAGGCGGACCTCTGCGCCGCCGGCACCCCACTGGTGGTCACCCGGCCGCGCGGCACCGAGGAGGTGGCCGCGGTGGTCCGGGCGGCCGCCCGGCACGGCGTACCGGTGGTGCCGCAGGGCGCACGGACCGGGCTGGCCGGCGCGGCGAACGCGGTGGACGGCGCGGTGGTGCTGAGCACTGTCGCGATGGACGCCATCCTGGAGATCGACCCGGTGAGCCGGATCGCCGTGGTCCAGCCCGGGGTGGTCAACGCGACGCTCGCCGCCGCGGTGGCCAAGCAGGGGCTGTGGTATCCGCCCGACCCCGGCTCCTGGGAGTCCTCCACCATCGGCGGCAACGTCGCCACCAACGCGGGCGGGATGTGCTGCGTCAAGTACGGGGTCACCACCGAGTACGTGCTCGGCCTGGAGGTGGTGCTCGCCAGCGGCGAGGTGCTGCGCACCGGCCGGCGGACCGCCAAGGGGGTCGCCGGCTACGACCTCACCCGACTCTTCGTCGGCTCGGAGGGCACGCTCGGGATCATCACCGAGGTGACCGTGGCGCTGCGCCCCACCCCGGCGGAGTCGCTGACCCTGGTCGCGGTCTTCCCGTCCACCGCGGCGGCCGGCGACGCGGTGGCCGGGATCGCCGCCCGGGGCCTCTCCCCCAGCCTGCTGGAACTGCTCGACCAGACGCACCTGCGGGCGATCGAGGCGTACCGGCCGATGGGGCTGCGCACCGACGCCCAGGCGCTGCTGCTGGCCGCCGCCGACACCGGCTCCCGGGCCGCCGACGACCTGGCCGTGCTGGCCGAGGTCTGCACCGCGGCCGGCGCCGACGAGGTGTACGCGGCCACCGACACGGTCGAGGCGGCGGCGCTGTTGCAGGCCCGCCGGCTGGCCCACCCGGCGATGGAGAAGTTCGCCGCGGACGCGTTCCCGGGCGGCAACGGCGGACTGGTCATCGACGACGTGGCGGTGCCCCGCGGGTCGCTGGCCGCGCTGCTCGACGGGGTGGCCCGGATCGCGGCCGAGTGCGACGTGCCGATCGGCGTGGTCGGGCACGCCGGGGACGGCAACATGCACCCGAACATCGTGGTCGACCGGGCCGACCCGGCGAGCCTGGCGCGCGGCCGGCGGGCCTTCGACGAGATCATGCGGCTCGGCCTGGAGCTGGGCGGCACCTGCACCGGCGAGCACGGGGTGGGCCTGCTCAAGCGGGACTGGCTGGCCCGCGAGATCGGCCCGGTCGGGGTCCGGGTGCACCAGGCGGTCAAGGCCGCGCTGGACCCGACGGGTCTGCTGAACCCCGGCAAGGTGCTCTGACCCGACCACCGGCGCCGCCGGTCCGGCGGGCCGTGCCGACGTCCGGCCCGCTCGCGTCAGGCGGTGGGCTCGGCGGGGGTGGCCTGGGTGAGCAGCAGCAGGATCTCGTACGCCACCAGCGGCTGCTCCTCGCCCGGGCAGTCCTGGGTGGTGATCATGCCGACCGAGGTGAGCAGGCTGGAGGTGAGCGCGTCGATGCAGGTCACCCGGTACTGCCGGGCCTGATCGGTCTCCTGCGGCAGCCGCGGGTCGTCGAGCAGCACCTGGAGCCGCCGCACCTGCTCGGCGCCGAGCACGCCGGACGAGGTCACGCCGTCGCCGGCACAGTCGACGCACTCCCACCGGCCGTCCGGCTCCACGTTCAGCGTGCGCAGCGGGCCGTTCGAGCCGAGCTTCTGCAGCAGGCTGACCTTGCCCTTCCCGACGGTCGCCGCGCCGCCCAGCCCGGGCTGCACCGCCATCGACTCGGCCGGTCGCGATGTCGGTTCGTCGTCGGCGTTGCCGGGGCGTGTGCAGCCGGCGAGGCTGACGGCCAAAAGGGCGGCGACGGAGAACGAAACCAGACGGAACCGGAAAGCGGGGACCACGCGCCGCAACCTACCCCACCGTAGGTAGCGCCGGAACCCGTCGAGCGTACCGAGATCGTTGCGTAACGTTACCGGCCGGTTAGGTTACCGTGACGAGGAGGGGAGTTCGGCCGCGTCGCCGTCGGAACCCCGGTCCCGGACGAAGCCGCCCCGTACGTCGGGCGCGCCCAGCCGGGCCGCGTCGGCCGCGACGTCGTCCGGCATCTGCTGCGACTGCCGCTCGGCCGCCACCCGGGCCCGGTAGTTCTCCACCTCGCGGGCGCGGGTCGCCGCGTCCCAGCCGAGCACCGCGCCCATCAGTTCCGCGGCGTGCTCGGCCGACTCCAGTCCCCGGTGGCTGGTCTCGAAGGAGATCCGGGTACGGCGGGTGAGCACGTCCTCCAGGTGCAGCGCCCCCTCGGCCCGGGCCGCGTAGGTCACCTCCGCCGCCAGGTACTCCGGCGCGCCGGCCAGCGGGGAGGCGAGCAGCGGGTCCGCCTCGATCAGCGCGAGCAGGTCGAGGGTGAGGGTCCCGTAGCGCTCCAGCAGGTGCTCGGCCACCCCGACCGGCACCCCGTGCCGGCGGGCCAGGTCGGCCCGGTCCCGCCACATCGCGGCGTAGCCGTCCGCCCCGAGCAGCGGCAGGTCGGCGGTGCGCGACGGGCGTACGCCGCCGAGCCGGCGGGCGGCGCGGTCGACCACGTCCGAGGCCATCACCCGGTACGTCGTGTACTTGCCCCCGGCGACCAGCAGCAGCCCGAGCATCGGCTCGAAGACCGCGTGCTCGCGGGACAGCTTGGAGGTGGAGTCGGCCTCGCCGGCCAGCAGCGGCCGCAGCCCGGCGTAGACGCCCTCGATGTCGTCCCGGGTGAGCGGCCGGTCCAGCACCGTGTTGACCTGCTGGAGCAGGTAGTCGATGTCGCGGGCGGAGGCGGCCGGGTGGGACCGGTCGAGCCGCCAGTCGGTGTCCGTGGTGCCGATGATCCAGTGCCCGCCCCAGGGGATGACGAAGAGCACGCTGGTCGCGGTGCGCAGGATCAGCCCGGTCTCGCCGGTGATCGCCGAGCGGGGCACCACCAGGTGCACCCCCTTGGAGGCGCGCACCCGGATGCCGGGGCGCAGCCCGACGTCGTTGAGCATCCGGGACATGTCGTCGCTCCACACCCCGGTGGCGGCGATGACGGTGCGGGCCTGCACCTCGAACTCGGCGTCCGGCGAACCGGCGGGCGCCTCCAGATCGCGCACCCGGACCCCGGTCACCTCGCGGGCCTGCCGGATCAACCCGACCGCCCGGGCGCTGCTCACCACGGTCGCGCCCAGGCTGGCCGCGGTGCGGGCCAGGGTGACCACCAGCCGGGCGTCGTCGACCTGGCCGTCGTAGTAGCGGATCGCGCCGGCCAGCCCCTCGGCCTTCAGGCTGGGGAAGACCCGCCGCGCGCCCTCGCGGGTCAGGTGCCGGTGCAGCGGCATGCCCCGGCCGCCCCCGAAGACGCCCGCGAAGGCGTCGTAGGTGGCCACCCCGGCGCCGTAGTAGGAGCGGCGGAAGAGCCGACCCGGCACGTCGCGGACGCCCCGACCGGCGGGCAGCGGGACGAGGAACGGCACCGGGCGGACCAGGTGCGGCGCCAGCCGGGTGGCGAGCAGGCCGCGCTCGGTGAGCGCCTCGTGGACCAGGTGGAACTCCAACTGCTCCAGGTAGCGCAGCCCGCCGTGGATCAGCTTGCTGGAGCGGCTGGAGGTGCCGGCGGCGTAGTCGCGCGCCTCCACCAGGGCCACCTTCAGCCCGCGCGAGGCGGCGTCCAGGGCGGCGCCGGCGCCGGTCACGCCACCGCCGATGACCAGCACGTCGAACCGCTCGGCCCGGAGCCGGCGCAGGTCGTCGGCGCGGCGCTCCGGGGAGAGCTGACCGGCGACTGATCGGGACACGTTCGGGTCGCGCACCCGTCCACCGTAGCCGTCGCGGGCACTCCGGCGGCAGGCGGCGCTCGGGCCGTACTGTCTGGGGATGCAGGTCGGTCCCCCGTCACCCACCGGTCCGTACGTGCCGCAGCCCCCGCCCGCGCCGGCCCGGCCCAGCCCGTGGGCGGTGGTGGCGGCCGCGCTAGCCGGCGGCTGGATCGTCGGGTGCACCGTGCTCACCCAGGCCGGCGGATGGCTGACCGACCAGGTGCTGCTGGCCAGCGGGCTGGACCGGCTGTCCTGGCTCTGGCCGGCGCTCGGCCTGCCGGCCGTCCTGCTGGCCGGCACGCCCGCGCTGCTGCTGGCGCTGCTGCCGCGCTCGGCGGCGGTCCGGGCCACCGGCCGCGCCTGGCTGGCCGGGGTGCTGGTGCTCGCCGCGCTCGGGCTGCTCCGCGCCATCCCGCCGGTGCACCACGAGGCGTACCTCGCGGCGCTGGCCGGCACCGCCGCGCTGGCCGCCACCGTCCTGGCCCGGCTGGCCCGCCGCCGCCGCGCGGTGGGCGGCCCGCCCTCGACGGGCCCCGGCGTTCCGGCACCAGCGGGTCCGACCCCGGCCGACGCCTCGACTCCGGCACACCCGGCCGTGGCCGGCTCCGGCAGCGGCCCGGACCTTGCGGCGCCGGAACCAGCGGGGCCGGGAGCGGCGGGGCCGCGAGCGGCGGGCGTTGACGGCCGACCGGTGCCGGCTGCCCGGGGCCGCCGGCCGGGCGGTCTCACCCTGCTCGGCGTTGCCGGCGGGCTGGTGCTGCTGGTGCCCTGGGTCTGGCTGGGCGCGCTCGGCGGGCCGCTGGAGACCGGGCTCGCCGCGCTGGCGGCGGCCGCCCTCGGCGCGCTGGCCGGGGCGCTGCTGGACGCCGGCTTCTGGGCCCCGTTCGCGGTCGGTGAGCCGCCCCGGCCGGCCCGGCTGGTGCTGGTCGGTGGGCTGGTCGCCGGGGTGGCCCTGCTGCTGCTGGCCGCCGGGATCGGCCAGTCCGGGGCGCAGCTGCCGCTGCTGCTGACCCTGCCGCCGGCCGGCTTCGCGCTGGCCGCTCTCCAGGCGGCGGCCCGCCGTCCCGGCGCCGGCCCGGCCGCCGACAGCGCCGCGGCCGGCTGGCTGGTCGGGCTCGCCGTGCTCGGCCCGCTGGCCTTCACCGACCCGGAAGAGATCAGCCTGGTCCTCACCAACACCCGCGACGTGCCGTTCTGGGTGGCGGCCGCCGCCGGTGCGGGGCTCGCCGTCGCGGCCCTGCTGGCCGTCGCGTACGGGGTGCTGCTGGCCCGGCCGCGCGGCCGCACGCCGAGCCGGCGGGTAGCCGCGGTGACCGCCGCGACCCTGCTGGTGGCGACCGGGGTGATCGCGGCCGGCCCCGGCCAGCCCGGCCTGCACGGCGAGCGGCTGCTGGTGGTGCTGCGCGAGCAGGCCGACCTGACCGGGCTGCCGGCCGGCGCGCCGGGGCGGGCCGGCCGGGACGCCCGCGCGGCCGAGGTCTACCGCCGACTGGTGGCCACCGCCGACCGCAGCCAGGCCGAACTGCGCCGTGACCTGCGCCGGCTGCGGCTGCCGCACACCCCGTACTACCTGGTCAACGCGGTGGAGGTCGCCGGCGGGCCGGGGGTGCGGGCCTGGCTCGCCGGCCGGCCGGAGGTGAACCGGGTGCTGGTCAGCCAACGGCTGCGGCCGCTGCCGGCGCCGGCCGGGATCAGCCGGGGCACCGCCCCCGCCCCGACCGGTCCGGAGTGGAACATCCGGCTGATCGGCGCGGACCGGGTCTGGTCACAGCTCGGCGTGGACGGCTCCGGCGTCGTGGTGGGCAGCTCCGACTCCGGGGTGGACGGCGGGCACCCGGCGCTCGCCGGCGGCTTCCGGGGCGGCGACGACTCCTGGTACGACCCGTGGAACGGCACCCGCGCGCCGGCCGACCGGGGCGGGCACGGCACCCACACGGTGGGCAGCGCGGTGGGCCGGGGCGGCGTCGGGGTGGCCCCCGGCGCCCAGTGGGTGGGCTGCGTCAACCTGGACCGCAACCTCGGCAACCCGGCGTACTACCTGGACTGCCTCCAGTTCATGCTGGCGCCCTTCCCGCCCGGCGGGGACCCGTTCACCGACGGCCGGCCGTCCCGGGCGCCGGACATCCTCACCAACTCGTGGGGCTGCCCGTCGATCGAGGGCTGTGATCCCCGGGTGCTCCGCCCGGCCACCGCCGCGCTGGACGCCGCCGGCATCCTGGTGGTGGCCGCCGCCGGCAACACCGGGCCGTACTGCGGGTCGATCGACGACCCGCCCGCGCCGTACCCGGACGTGCTGACCGTGGGGGCGGTGGACCGGCAGCGCCGGGTCACCAGCTTCTCCTCGCGCGGGCCGGCGCCGGGTGGCGCGGCCAAGCCGGACCTGGTGGCGCCGGGTGCCGAGGTGGTCTCCGCGATGCCCGGCGGCGGGTACGCCCGGCTCGACGGCACCTCGATGGCCACCCCGCAGGTGGCCGGCGTGGTGGCGCTGATGTGGTCGGCGAACCCGGCGCTGGTCGGCGACCTGGCCCGGACCCGGCAGCTCCTGCGGGAGACGGCCAGCCCGGCGATCGCCAGCCACCGCTCCCGCGACCCGGCCGACGCCTGCGGGGGCGACCGGAACATCACCGGCGCCGGTCTGGTCGACGCGTACGCCGCCGTCCGGGCTGCCCGCTCCTGAGCCGCCGGAGAGCCCGGGCGGGACCACGGTGGTCGCGCGCGGCCCTTGCGCACCCCGGTACCCGGTGATCTAGGGTCGGCCACCATGGACGCGGAGATCGTCGAGCTGAGCGCCGACCGGACGCCGGCCGTGGTGCAGCTGTGCCGCCGGGCGCTGGACCTGCCGGAGGACGCGGCCGAGGCCGCCGAGATCGTGGCCGCCCTCTGGACCCGGGCCGGCGTCGACCGGCCGGTGGTCGCGCTGGGCGCGTACCGGGACGGGGATTTGGTCGGGGCGCTGGTCTGCTCGGTCGCCACCGCCGACCCGCGGCTCGGGCACGTGGACCTGGTGGCGGTCGACCCGGGCGTGCGACGCCGGGGGGTCGGGCGGGCGCTGCTCGGGCACGCCGAGCGGCGGCTGGCCGAGCTGGGCGTGGCCGAGGTGCTGCTGGCCGGCAACCCGCCCCACTACGCCTGGCCCGGCATCGACGTGCGGTACACCCCGGCGGTTTGCGCCGCGCTGGCGCTCGGCTACCGGCAGGACCGGACGGCCTGGAACATGACCGCCGACCTGTCGTACCCGGGGTCGCCGGCGCTGCGGTCCACCGAGGACGCCGAGCGGCGGCTGGCCGGGCAGGGCGTCACCGTCCGCCGGGCCGAGCCGGCCGACCTGCCGGCGCTGACCGCGTTCGCCCGGTCCACCTTCGGCGGCGCCTGGGACGCCGAGCTGCTCGGCTCGGTCGGCCGGGACGGGGCGGGCTGCCACCTGGCGGAGCGGGACGGCGAGGTGCTCGGCTTCGCCGCGTACGGGTCGAGCCGGCCGAGTTGGTTCGGGCCGATGGGCACCGCCCCGGCGGCCGAGGGCTCCGGCATCGGCGGGGTGCTGCTGCGCCGCTGCCTGCGCGACCAGCACGCGGCCGGGCTGGCCGCGGCGCAGATCGGCTGGGTCGGGCCGGTGCCGTTCTACTCGGGCAGCGCGGGCGCCCGGATCGAGCGGGTCTTCTTCCTGTACCGCAGGACGCTCGACGCGTGACCGGGGCGAACGGGACATAGATCCCGATAACGCCGTTCAGCCACCGCGCCGACCGCCGCCTCCTACGGTTTCGGTAGAGGAGGCAGCCATGACCACGGACGACGAACATACCGACGACGTCCAGCCCGTCACCTGGACCCCGGTCGGCGAACTCCCCGGGCAACTGCCGTTCGACCGGCTCGACTACGGCGACGCCGAACAACTGGCGGAGATGGCCGGCGCCGAGGAGGCCGAGGCCGAGGAGCCGCTGGAGATGGTCGACGCGCCGATCCAGCTCCGGCCGCCGTACGACCGGGCACAGAAGCGGCGTAACCAGCGCCCGTTGCCCACCTGACGACGAAACGGGGCGGACCGCGTCAGCGGCCCGCCCCGTTTCCGGTCGGAACTGGACTCAGAAGTCCATGTCCCCGCCACCCGGGCCAGCCGGGGCGGCCGGGGTCTTCTCCGGCTTGTCCGCCACGACGGCCTCGGTGGTGAGGAACAGCGCCGCGATCGACGACGCGTTCTGCAGCGCCGAACGGGTCACCTTGGCCGGGTCGATGATGCCCGCGGCCAGCAGGTCCACGTACTCGCCGTTGGCGGCGTTGAGGCCGTGGCCCGCCTCCAGGTTGCGCACGTGCTCGACGACCACGCCGCCCTCGAGGCCGGCGTTGACGGCGATCTGCCGCAGCGGGGCGTCCAGCGCAATCTTGACGATCTGCGCGCCGGTCGCCTCGTCGCCGGTCAGGTCCAGCTTGTCGAAGGCGGTCTTGCCGGCCTGCACCAGCGCGACGCCACCACCCGGGACGATGCCCTCCTCGACGGCGGCCTTCGCGTTGCGGACGGCGTCCTCGATGCGGTGCTTGCGCTCCTTCAGCTCGACCTCGGTGGCCGCGCCGACCTTGATCACCGCAACACCGCCGGCCAGCTTGGCCAGGCGCTCCTGCAGCTTCTCCCGGTCGTAGTCGGAGTCGCTCTTGTCGATCTCGGCCCGGATCTGGTTCACCCGGCCCTGGATCTGCTCGGCGTCACCGGCGCCGTCGACGATGGTGGTCTCGTCCTTGGTCACCACGACCTTGCGGGCGCGGCCCAGCATGTCGAGGCCGACGGCGTCGAGCTTGAGGCCGACCTCCTCGCTGATGACCTGGCCACCGGTGAGGATGGCGATGTCGGTGAGCATGGCCTTGCGGCGGTCACCGAAGCCCGGCGCCTTGACGGCGACCGACTTGAAGGTGCCGCGGACCTTGTTGACCACCAGGGTGGCCAGGGCCTCGCCCTCCAGGTCCTCGGCGATGATCAGCAGCGGCTTGCCGCCCTGCATGACCTTCTCGAGGATCGGGAGCAGGTCCTTCACCGACGAGATCTTGCTGTTGACGATCAGGATGTACGGGTCGTCGAAGACGGCCTCCATACGCTCCGGGTCGGTCATGAAGTACGCGGAGATGTAGCCCTTGTCGAAGCGCATACCCTCGGTGAGCTCCAGCTCCAGGCCGAAGGTGTTGCTCTCCTCGACGGTGATGACGCCTTCCTTGCCGACCTTGTCCATCGCCTCGGCGATGATCTCGCCGACGCTGGTGTCACCAGCCGAGATGGAGGCGGTGGAGGCGATCTGTTCCTTGGTCTCCACGTCCTTGGCGAGCTTGAGCAGCTCCTCCGAGACGCTGGCCACGGCGGCCTCGATGCCCCGCTTCAGGGCCATCGGGTTGGCGCCGGCGGCCACGTTGCGCAGGCCCTCACGAACCAGGGCCTGGGCCAGGACGGTCGCCGTCGTCGTGCCGTCACCGGCCACGTCGTCGGTCTTCTTGGCGACCTCCTTGACCAGCTCGGCGCCGATCTTCTCGTACGGGTCCTCGAGCTCGATCTCCTTGGCGATGCTCACACCATCGTTGGTGATGGTGGGGGCACCCCACTTCTTCTCGAGCACGACGTTGCGGCCCTTGGGGCCGAGCGTCACCTTCACGGCGTCGGCGAGCTGGTTCATGCCCCGCTCGAGGCCGCGGCGCGCCTCTTCGTCGAACGCGATCATCTTGGCCATACGGCGTTGTCCTCCTGGACACTCACGGGCCACCCGAGTGTGTGTCCCGGATGGGCCGCCTGGTGTACGCACCTTGGGACGTCGCCACCGGATGACGGCGACGCCTCCTCGGCCGGGCCGGATAGCCCGCGACGACCGGCCACGTGCCTCGCCAGCGGTTGTCCCGCCGGCGTGGCCGCGACCCCACCGCCCCGACCATTGGCACTCACAGGTTGCGAGTGCCAATGACTTGTTTAGCACTCTCCCTGGGCGAGTGCAAGCACGATCCCCCCGGTCAGCCGAGTTCGCCGGCCAGCCGGGCCGCGTTCACCGGGCCCTCGTGGGCGCGCTGCTCGGCGTAGGTCACGACCAGGCCGACGAGCTGTACGACGTGCGCCGGCAGCGCCAGCACCGCGGCGGCCAGGATGACCATGGTCACGCCGACCGCCGAGCCCGCGGAGTCGAGTGGAGTGAGGCCGAACGGCAGCGTGCCGACCGCCTCGACCACCCCGGCCACCATCGACCCGACGATCACCGCGGCGACCACCATCGCCACCCGGCCGAGCAGCAGGCCCAGCCGGTCGTGGAACATCCGCCAGGCCCGGCCGATCGGGGCCTGCCGCTCGAAGAGCCAGACCGGGCCGGCCATGCTCAGCGCGAACGCGAAGTAGATGCCGGGGATCACGCAGAGGCAGGTGCCCAGCGCGACGATCAGGCCGATCAGCAGGGTCCAGCCCCAGAGCCCGAGCGCCCGGCGCAGCCCGTACCGCAGCGCGGCGCCCAGCCCCACCGGCTCGCCGGCCGCCTGCCGGGCGACCACCCAACTGCCGGCGGCCCACCCCACGCTCTGCACCAGCCCGAAGAGCAGGCTGCCGCCGATCAGCACGCCGAGCATGATGGCCAGGTCGGTGAGGAAGGTGTCCGGCAGCGCGGCCGGGTCCTGGCCGGCCGTGGCGTCCCAGCCGGCCGTCGGGTCGACCGCCAGGCTGATCACCGACAGCGCCGCCGCCGGCAGCACCTGGGTGAGCAGCAGGATCGGCAGCAGCAGCCGCCAGCCGCGGCGGATCGCGCCGACGCACCGGTCGAACCAGCCGGAAACCCCCGCCCCGGGCGGGGTGACCAGCGGGTCGGTCGGGTCGAAGCCGTAGCCGGGCGGGTACCAGCCCGGCTGACCGAGCGCCGGCTGCGGATACCCGGGCACGCCGTACCCGCCGGTCGGGAACCCGCCGGTGGGCGGCGTCGGCCATCCCGGCCCGCCGGCGGCCGGCGGCCAGCCCTGCGGACCGTACGGGGTGACGCCACCCGGCCACGCCTGCGGGGCGGCGGGATCCCACGCCGAGGGCTGCTGCGCCCCGGTAGGTGGCGGCGCGGCCGGGTCCCACGGCTGGGGTTGCTGCGCGCCGGCTGGTTGCGGCGCGGCCGGGTCCCACGGTTGGGTCGGCTGGGCGGCCGGGCCGGTCGCTCCGGGCGGTTGCGGCGCCGTGGGATCCCCCGGCTGGTCGGCCGGAGGCCGCGGAGCGGTCGGGTCCCCGGACTGAGCGGCACCGGACGGCTCCGCCGGCTGGTTGGCGCCCGGAGCGGGGTCGCCCGCGCCGGGTGCGCCGGGGGTGGGGGACGACGCGTCCGGGGGCGGCTGGTCGGACATGAACCCTCCTCAGCGACAGCTGGAACGGCTCACGATCTTTCCTGGTGCGGTGCTCGCACCGCAGCCCCGCCCACCCGGTGCGTCGGAACGTGGGGGCGCCGGATCAGGCGATGACGCGCACCCGCTCGGCCTGCGGCCCCTTCTGGCCCTGGGCGATCTCGAACTCCACCCGCTGGCCGTCGTCCAGCGCCTTGTAGCCGTCCATCTCGATCGCGGAGAAGTGGACGAAGACGTCCTGCCCGCCGTCGACGGCGATGAAGCCGTAGCCCTTTTCGGCGTTGAACCACTTCACGGTGCCCTGTGCCACGGTGCACTTCCTCACTCTGCGCGGCGTACCACAACCCGGAGGCCGGCACGCCGGCATCCCGGGGCCACCGTTCAGCGATCGGCGACGACCGCTGAAAGGGTGACCGAAATCGCACGCTACACGAGGCGTGACCACGGTGCACGACCACAAATCGGGCGTATTCCGTTTGATCGCCGGCTCGTCGGGATCGCCGTACGTCGTTGTGGTAGGCATGCGGGCATGACCAGCGATCCGGGCGGGCCGGGCCGCCGGGTGGCGGAGGTCCGGCGGGTCCGGCCGCGGGACGCCGCCCGGATGCGGGCGCTGCGCCTGGAGATGCTCGCCGACGCGCCGCTGGCGTTCCTGGAGACCCTGGCCGACGCGGCAGCCCGGCCGCACGCCGACTTCGCCGCCCGGATCGCGTACACCTCGACCGGCACCGACACCGCGCAGTTCGTGGCCGACCCCGGTGGCCGGTTCGTCGGGCACGCCGGCGGCACGACGATCCCGACCGAGCCCGGCCTCACCGTGATCTACGCGGTCTACGTGACCCCGACCTGGCGCGGCAGTGGACTGCTCGCCGAACTGGTCGAGGCGGTGGCGCAGTGGTCCCGGGCGTGCGGCCGGCCCGAGCTGATGCTGGAGGTGGTGGTCGGCAACGACCGCGCCTACCGGGCCTACCAGCGGCTGGGCTTCGTCGACACCGGCGTCCGGGTGCCCCACCCCACCATCCCGGCCCTCACCGAACTACAAATGCGCCGCCCCGCCTGATACGTAAGCCGCCCGGCTTACCCCCATTTGGGGTGCTGCCGCAGGTTGCCGCGTTACTAATCCCAAACCCGGGAACCCAACCCGAGGCAGCACCCCGAAGATCACCACCCCCAGGGCCCGGAGTCCCGACGCAGAACGACCCGGAAACCCCAACCGCAACCACGGGCTGCCCCGGAACCCCAACCGCAACCTCAGACGTGACGACGCGACTGCACGATCCGGAACCGGTTGGCCACGTAAGCCCCGTCCGTCAGCGCCGCGTTCGCCGCCGGGTTGGCGCCGCTGCCGTGGAAGTCGGAGAAGGCCGCCGACTGGTTCACGAACACCCCGCCGGTCAGGTTGCAGGACAGGTGCACCCCGACCTCGATGGCCGCCGCCTCGGCGGCGTCCAGCACCGCCTCGTCGGTGGAGTAGACGCCAGCGGTGAGCGCGCCCTTCTCGCCGACGGTCTTCCGCATGATCTCCAGGCTGTGCGCGGTCGAGTCGGTGGGGATGACGAACGAGATCGGCCCGAACCACTCCCGGCCGTAGGTCGCGGTGTCGTCCGCGCCGACCTTGACCACCGTCGGGGTGCGGACCACCGCGCCGGGGAAGGCCGGGTGCTCGACGGTACGCGACTCCAGCACCGGCTCGCCGACCTTGGTCACCTCGTCCAGCCGTTCCAGCACGCCGTCGTTGACGATCGCACCGGTGAGCTCGACGCCGCGGGCCGGATCGCCGGTGAGCTTGCCGACCGCGGCGGCGATTCCGCCGGCCACCTCGTCGAAGCTCTTGTGCCCCTGGTCGGTCTCGATGCCGCCGGCGGGAATCAGGATGTTCTGCGAGGTGGTGCACATCTGGCCGCTGTAGAGGGTCAGCGTGAAGCCGAGGTTGCGGCACATCCCGGCGAAGTCGTCGGTGGAGTCGATCACCACCGTGTTCAGGCCGGCCTTCTCGGTGTAGACCGCGGCCTGCCGGGCGTTGGCCTCCAGCCAGTCGCCGTACTCGGTGGAGCCGGTGAAGTCGACGATCTTCACGGCCGGGTGCAGGGCCAGCGTCGAGGCGAGCTTCTCGCCCGGGGCCTCGGCGGCCAGCAGCACCAGGTTGGGGTCGAAGCCGGCCTCGGCGAGCACCTCGCGGGCGTACCGGACGGTGATCGCGAGCGGCAGGACGGCACGCGGGTGCGGCTTGACGATCACCGGGTTGCCGGTGACCAGGGAGGCGAACAGCCCGGGGTAGGAGTTCCAGGTCGGGAAGGTGTTGCAGCCGATGACCAGGCCCACCCCGCGGGGCACCACGTGGAAGGTCTTGGTCATCCGCAGCGGGTCGCCCTTGCCGGCCGCCTTCTCCCAGCCGGCCGTCCCCGGGTGCCGGGTCATCTCCGCGTACGCGTAGGCGAGCGCCTCCAGCGCCCGGTCCAGGGCGTGCGCGCCGCCGGCCTGGAAGGCCATCACGAACGCCTGCCCGCTGGTGAACTGCACAGCGTTGGCCAGCTCGAAGATGTGCTTGTGCAGCCGGTCGAGGATCTCCAGGCAGACGCCCACCCGGGCCCGCGGGCCGGCGTCACGCCACGCGGGCAGCGCGGCGGTCGCGGCGGCGACCAGCTCGTCGGCGCCCGCGTGCGGGTAACGGACGTCCAGCGGCACGCCGAACGGGCTGGTCTCGGTGGCGACCCGGTCGCCGGTGCCCGGCTGGTCGAGGGGGAAGTCGCCGCCCAGGTACGCCTCGAAGGCGGCCTTGCCGTCGGCGGCGGCGGTCTCGCCGTACACCCGGGGGCTGGGTGACTCGGGGTAGGCGGACCAGTACCCGCGCTCCGTGATCGCGGTCAGCGCCCGGTCGAGGGTGTCGGCGTGCCTGTCGTACAGGGGGTGCGGGGTCTCCGTCATGCCCGCCATCATGCAACAGGTGACACCAAAATCAGTAGGCCCGTGTCACAACTCAGATCGTCAGCTGCCAGTCGGTCCAGCCGTCGACCGGGCGGAAGCCGAGCTGCTCGTTGATCCGCACCATGTGCGCGTTCTCGGCCGCGTTGAAGGTGTCGATCACGCGCACCGCCGGCTCGTGGGCCAGCAGGTGGCGCAGGTTCTCGATCTTGCTGAGCAGGCCGAGCCGGTGACTGCGGTGCTCCGGGTCGACGATGGTGATCTGCTGGAACGCGTGCCAGTCGGCGGACGCGCCGACGTCGAGCAGCGTCCAGGCGACCAGCCGTCCGGACTCCTCGTGGCGTACCGCGGTGTGGTAGCGCCGCCGGCCGCGGGCGTCCAGCGCCCGTTCGGTGCCCCGAACCCGTTCGGCGTCCACCCGCTCCGCCTCCCAGTGCAGGTCGCCGGTGGGTGAGTCGGTCATCAGCCGGCCGTCCAGGTAGGCGATGTCGGCGAGGTGCTCCTCCGGCGTCCGGCCGCGCCACTGGATCGTCCGGTAGCCCGCGGCGCCGCCCCGGGCCTCGGCGAGCAGCGCGTCCAGCCCCGCCTGATCGAGCCGGGTGGCGTCGAGCCGGCGCCGGACCTCGAGGAGCGCCGGGTGCGCGCCCAGCGCGGCGGCGAATGCCGCACCGGCCGCCGGGCGGGACGGGCCACCGGGCAGCGCGGAGACCGCCATCCCGACCACCCGCTTGCGACCCCGCTCGCGCAGCAGCCGTACGCCGTGCTCGTGCAACGCCCGGCCGACCCCACGCCGCCGATGGGCCGGGTGCACGATCAGGTCGGCGGTGGCGTTGTCGGTGTTGTCCAGTTCCGGCAGGTCCAGGGCGAGATAGCCGGACGGTTCGCCGTCCAGCCGGGCCAGCGCCCAGAGCGCGGCGGTGCCCGGCATCGGGTGCCGGACGGCGGCCTCGAACCGGCGCCGGCAGAACGGCGGGAAGTCGGGCAGGTCGGCGTCGTTGGCCGCGGCGCCGACCCGGTAGGCCGCGTCGATCGCGGCCTGGTCGGCTGCCTCGATCGGCGCGATCGTGATGCTCATGCAGCGAGGGTGCGCCCCGGAACGACGATCGGGCCAGCGAATTTCGCCGGCCCGATCGGAGGTTGGTCGGGAGGGACGCTCGCACAACGCCGCCGGCGTTGGGTCGTAAGGACTCGCAAGTCTTTCGGCGATACGCCCTCCCGCACGGAGCATCTTGCGCCGTCCGGTTCCTACCGTCAAGTCCTCGACGGCGGGTTTTCCGCACCCAGAGCGAAAAGCCCGTTACCCGGCGGATCGGCCGCATCCCCCGTCCGGGTGATCCGGGCCTCCGGCGAGCGGTCGGGAGCGCCGCGCCGGGCGGGAGTCAGCCGAGCAGGCCGGCGTCGCGGGCGGCGCGCAGCGACGGCTTGATCCGGTGGGTAGGGCCGACCTGGCCGGCGACCGCGTCGAGGGTCTTGAGCCCCTCGCCGGTGTTGAAGACCACGGTCTCCGCGGCCGGGTCGAGCCGGCCCGACTCGACCAGCTTGCGCAGCACCGCCACGGTCACCCCGCCGGCGGTCTCGGCGAACACCCCGGTGGTCCGGGCGAGCAGCCGGATGCCGGCGCGGATCTCGTCGTCGTCGACGTACTCCATCCAGCCGCCGGTACGCCGCACCGCCTCCAGTGCGTAGAGGCCGGCGGCCGGGTCGCCGATGTTCAGCGACTTGGCGATGCCGGTCGGCTTGACCGGGGTGATGGTGTCCGTGCCGGCGTGCAGCGCGGTGGCGATCGGGTTGCAGCCGGCCGACTGGGCGCCGAACACCTTCCAGCCGCCGGCCGGGGCCTCGACCAGACCGATCTCGACCAGTTCGGCGAACGCCTTGTCGATCTTGGTGAGCAGCTCGCCGCTGGCCATCGGGATCACCACCTGGGCGGGGATCCGCCAGCCGAGCTGCTCGGCCACCTCGTAGCCGAGCGTCTTGGACCCCTCGGCGTAGTAGGGGCGCACGTTCACGTTGACGAACGCGGTGTCCTCGAACTCGTCGGTCTCCACCAGTTCGCCGCAGAGCCGGTTCACGTCGTCGTACGAGCCGTCGATGGCGACCAGGTCGCCGCCGTAGACGGCGGTGGTGACCACCTTGCCCTGTTCCAGGTCGCTGGGGATGAAGACCACCGACGGCGCGCCGACCCGGGCCGCGTGCGCGGCGACCGAGTTGGCCAGGTTGCCGGTCGAGGCGCAGGCGAACCGGCTGAAACCGAGCGCCCGGGCGGCGGTCAGCGCCACCGACACCACCCGGTCCTTGAACGAGTGGGTCGGGTTGGCGCTGTCGTCCTTGACCCACAGCGGCGCGGTGATGCCCAGCTCGGCGGCGAGGTGCGGGGCGGCGACCAGCGGGGTGAGCCCCGGGTCGAGCGTCACCCGGGTCGCCGGGTCCTGGCCGGCGGGCAGCAGCGCCGCGTACCGCCAGAGGTTGGCCGGGCCGGCCTCGATCTGCTCACGGGTGACCTTGGCCAGCTCGGCGGCGTCGTAGTCGACCTCCAGCGGGCCGAAACACTCGTAACAGGCGTGCTGGGCGGCGAGCGGGTAGCGGGCCGAGCAGGCGCGGCAGACCAGGGCGCGGGCGGGGCTGGCGGAGGTGTCGATGCCGGAGGCGGCGAGCGTCGACGTCATGTCGAGGAGTCCTCTCATCTTTCCCCGCATCGCACTCTGCGGCGGGGACGGAATTGGCACCTGCCCCGCCGGTCGCTCAGCGGTGAGCGCGCGGGGTGGTTGCCGGGGCGTCGTCGGGCCGTATCCCTCAGCCCCTCTGGATGAGGTATGCAGTTGTGCCGCCGAGTCTATGCACTCTCCCCCGGGTACCTCTGCCGGGTTCCCACGGTGTGAGCGGGCCCGCTACCGGCCGACCACGGCGACCGGGTCGACCACCGCCACCGAGTCGGCGACGGCCACCGCCTCGGCGTGGTTGGTCCGGCGCGGCCGGGTGGCGCGGCGCGGACGGGTGACCAGGTTGGCGGCGACCAGGGCGGCGATGGTGAGCGCCACGCCGACCAGTTCCACCGCTCCGGGCCGGTAGCCGCGGGCGATCTGCACCGCGAACGTGGTCACCGGCACCAGGTTCATGAACAGCGCGGCGTTGGCCGCACCGAGCCGCTGCACGCCGGTGTTCCAGGCCAGCACCGCGACCACCGCGGCCACGATGACGGCGTACGCCAACTGCGGGGCGACCGCGACGAGGTCGGCGGCGGCCGGCACGTGCTGCCAGCCGGCCAGGTCGGCCAGCACGCTCGCGGCCAGCATGGCGAGCGTGCCGGCGAGCGAGGTGAGCGTGGTGTAGCGCAGCGGCGACCAGTCGCCGAACCGGCTCCCGCCGTGCGTGTAGACCGCCCAGCCGAGCACCGCGCCGGTCGTCAGCAGCGCGCCCACGCCGAACTCGCCCAGGCCGTCCAGCCGGCCGCGGGTGAGCACCAGACCGATGCCGACCAGCGCCACCAGGGAGAGCGCGAAGAGCGCCGGGCGCGGGCGTACGCCGTCGCGCGCCCAGCGGACCAGCTGGGTGACCAGCGGGATGGTGGCGGCGAAGAGCGCGATCTGCTGCGGGGCGGCCTGCCCGAGCGCCAGGTTGATCAGCAGGTTGAAGCCGGCGAACCCGAGGACGCCGAGCGCCACGATCTCGGTGGCCCGGCCGGCGGGCCGCAATGCACCGCCGCCCTCGCGGAACAGCAGCAGGGCGACCAGGATCGCGGTGGCCAGGACGTACCGGGCGGTGGTCAGGTTGAGCGCGTCGACCCGGACCAGCGCGCTGGCCAGGACGGGAAACATCACCCCCCAGCTCAGCACGGCGAGCAGGGGGAAGGCGGCGGCCCGAGAGCGCATCCACAACTCCTATGTTCGAGTATCTTCGAACCAACGTCCCTGACCCTAGGAGCTTGTTCGACGAATGTCGAACAAGGGTTACACTGGTCACATGGAGCTGCACGAACCCGAGTTGCGCGACGTGCCGGTCACCGCCGTACTGGCCGCGTTGGCCGACGATGTCCGGCTCCAGATCGTCCGCGCGCTCGCCGACGGCGGCGGCGAGTACGCCTGCGGCACCTTCGAGTTCGGCGTCTCCAAGGCCACCCGCAGCCACCACCTCAAGGTGCTGCGCGAGGCCGGGCTCACCCGCACCCGGGTCGCCGGCACCAGCCGCTTCGTCCGGCTGCGCCGCGAGGAGCTGGACCGCCTCTACCCCGGCCTGCTCGACGCGGTCCTCACCGCCCCGACCCTCACCCCGCC
>NZ_QGSW01000297.1:0-24337 GCF_003176715.1 Micromonospora sp. S4605 | reverse complement strand
CTTTCGCTGACCGTGCGGGCGGCCGGGGTGGGGAGGCCGGGTGGGGTCAGTGGCGGGTGGTGGCGAGGTAGCGGTCCTCGTTCGGCATCAGGATCCAGAGCACCAGGTAGACGACCACCTGGGTGCCGGGCAGCAGCAGCGACAGCAGGAACAGCAGCCGGACGAAGTTGGCGGACGTGCCGAACCGCTGGGCCAGACCGGCGCAGACACCGGCGAACATGCGTCCCTGGCGGGGTCGGACCAGTTTGCGACTCATCGTCGTACTCCCACTCTGCGGCGGATCCGCCGCGTCTGACATCAACGGTAGGAACAGGCGGCGCCCCTGCCCTCGGCCTGCGGGAGGATCGGACAGCCGGTCACCCGTAGGTGGTTACCCGGCCGGGTCCGACCCGACGCGCCGCCGACCCCCGCCGACCCGACGCGGCGCCGGCCCGACGCAGCACCGGCCCGACGCGCCGCCGGCGTCGTGCCGGATCGTGCCGGCCTCGGTGCCGGGCCGGGCGGCGGCTGACCTGGGCAGGTAGGCTGGCAGGTCGGGCGTCCACACCCTGCGATGCCCGACCGCCGCCCGACCGGGGCGGCCACCACCGGGCCGGGCCACCACCCCGCGCGAGGCGGACGACGGCGAGGAAGAGCAGCCATGATCAGCGTTTTCGACCTGTTCAGCGTGGGCATCGGGCCGTCCAGCTCGCACACCGTGGGGCCGATGCGGGCCGCCCGCACCTTCGTCGCCGGCCTCAAAGCCGACGGGCTGCTCGCCGACACGACGCGGATCCAGGCGGAGCTGTTCGGCTCGCTGGGCGCCACCGGGCACGGCCACGGCAGCGACCGGGCGGTGCTGCTCGGGCTGGCCGGCGAGGCGCCGGAGACGGTCGACACCGACTCCGTCGAGCCGCGGGTCGCCCGGATCAGGGCGGACCGGCGGATCAGCCTGCTCGACGCGCACGAGATCGACTTCGACCCGGACCGGGACCTGGTGCTGCACCGCCGCCGGTCGCTGCCGTACCACCCGAACGGGATGACCTTCGCCGCCTACGACTCCGCCGGTGAGCCGGTCAGGACGCGGACGTACTACTCGGTGGGCGGCGGGTTCGTGGTGGACGAGGCGGCCGCCGGGGCGGACCGCATCAAGCCCGACACCACCGCCGTGCGGTACCCCTTCTCCACCGGTGGGGAGCTGCTCGCGGTGACCCGCGAGACCGGGCTGTCGATCAGCGAGGTGATGCTCGCCAACGAGCTGTCCTGGCGCAGCGAGCGTGAGGTGCGGGCCGGCCTGCTGGAGATCTGGCGGGTGATGCGGGAGTGCGTCACGCGCGGCTGCGAGCGGGACGGCGTACTCCCCGGTGGGTTGAAGGTCCGGCGGCGGGCGGCCGAGCTGTACCGCGGCCTGATGGCGGACGCGGACCCGGTCCGGTCGGCGGCCGGCGCGGCGGGCCGGGGAGCGGCGGACCCGCTGCGCGCGATGGACTGGGTGACCCTGTTCGCCCTCGCGGTCAACGAGGAGAACGCGGCCGGCGGCCGGGTGGTGACCGCCCCGACCAACGGCGCGGCCGGGATCATCCCGGCGGTGCTGCACTACTACGACCGGTTCTCCCCGGGCGCCTCCGAGGACGGGGTGGTGCGTTTCCTGCTCGCCGCCGGCGCGATCGGCGTGCTGTTCAAGGAGAACGCCTCCATCTCCGGTGCCGAGGTGGGCTGCCAGGGCGAGGTCGGGTCGGCCTGCTCGATGGCCGCGGCCGGGCTGGCCGAGGCGCTCGGCGGCACCCCGGAGCAGGTGGAGAACGCCGCCGAGATCGGCATGGAGCACAACCTCGGGCTCACCTGCGACCCGGTCGGTGGCCTGGTGCAGATCCCCTGCATCGAGCGGAACGCGGTGGCTAGCATCAAGGCGATCACCGCCGCCCGGCTGGCGCTGCGCGGCGACGGGGTGCACGCCGTCTCGCTGGACAAGGTCATCAAGACCATGCGGGAGACCGGCGCGGACATGAAGGTGAAGTACAAGGAGACGGCGCGCGGCGGCCTGGCCGTCAACGTGATCGAGTGCTGACCGGGCATTCGTTCACCGACTGCTAACCTGTCGTCCGTTCACTGAGGCGGGAGGCGGCGGTGACCTCGGGCGTCGGCGCGTTGTGGTCGCACCGCAATTCGCTGCGCATCCTGGTCAGACGCGACCTCGCGGTGAAGTACCAGCAGTCCGTGCTCGGCTACCTGTGGTCGCTGATCGAGCCGCTCGGCATGGGCGCGATCTACTGGTTCGTCTTCGGCGTGCTCTACTCCCGGGACACCACCCGGCACCTCGGCGAGGCCGCCGACTCGTACCCGCTCTTCCTGATCACCGGGATCTTCGCCTGGATGTGGACCAGCTCCGCGCTGAGCGAGGCGACCAACGCGCTGACCGGCCAGTCTCGCCTGATCACCACGATGAACGTGCCGCGTCAGGTCTTCCCGATCGGCCGGGTCGCCGGCCGGTTCGCCGAGTACGCCGCCGGCCTGCCGATCCTGGTCGCGGTGGCGCTGGTGTACGCGGCGCACGGCACTGTCACCCTCGGCTGGTCGCTGCTCGCCCTGCCGCTGGCGGTGGCCGTGCAGGCGGTGCTGCTGGTCGGGCTGGCGCTGCTGCTGTCGGCGTTCAACGTGCTGATGCGTGACGTCGAGCGGTTCATGCGGCTGATCATCCGGGTGCTCTTCTACGCCACGCCGATCATCTATCCGCTGAGCCTGGTCCGCGACTCCGACCTGCCCGGCTGGCTCAAGCTCGGCTACGAGTTGAACCCGCTGGTCGGCATCTTCCAGCTGCACCACGCCATCTGGTACCCGGCCGAGTTCCCGGACGCCCGGCTGCTCGCCACCACCGTCGGCGGCAGCCTGCTGGTGCTGCTCGCGGGCTGGTGGTCGTTCCGCCGGCTGGAGCCCGCCGTGCTCAAGGAACTCTGAAATGGCCGACCCGATCATCGAGGCCGAGGGCCTCGGCATCCGGTTCGTCCGCAACCGCCGCCGGCAGTTGCGGCTGCGGGAGCTGTTCATCCACCGTGGCGCCCGGGGCGCGGCGAGCGGCCAGTTCTGGCCGCTGCGCGACGTGTCGTTCGCGATCTCCGCCGGCGAGACGGTCGGCGTGATCGGCCGCAACGGCACCGGCAAGAGCACGCTGCTGCGGCTGATCGCCGGGGTGCTGATCCCGGACGAGGGCAGGATCCGGGTTCGCGGTGACGTCGCGCCGCTGCTGGAGCTCTCCGCCGGTTTCTCCAACGACCTGACCGGGCGGGAGAACCTGTACCTGGTGGGCGGGCTGCACGGGCTGTCGTCGAGCTACCTGAAGCGGCACTTCGACGACATCGTCTCGTTCGCCGGGGAGCAGGTGGAGCGGGCCATCGACACCTCGGTGCGGCACTACTCGTCCGGGATGAAGGTCCGGCTCGGCTTCGCGATCATCTCCCACCTGCCGCACCCGATCCTGCTGATGGACGAGGTGACCGCGGTCGGGGACGCGGAGTTCCGGAAGAAGTGCTATGCGACGATCGACCGTCTGCTCGGGGAGGGGCGCACTCTGGTGCTGGTGTCACACAACGAAAAGGACCTGACCCGGTTCTGCCGTCGGGGGCTCTTCCTCGACGGCGGCCGGTTGAGCGTCGACGGGACGATCGCCGAGGCGCTGGACGCGTACCACAGCGCGGTCCCGCGGTGACCCTCGCGATCGTGCTCGCCGCCGGAGCGCCGGCCGCGAGCCTGCCCACCACCACGCCGGCCCCGGGCCTGCCGGCGGCGACGACCGGCGGGTCGCTGGCCGACCGGCTGGCCGCGCAGTTGCGCCGGGCCGGGGCGGCCGAGGTGCGGTTCGCCGCCGACCTGGACGAGTTGGCCGCGCTCGCCGACGCCGCCACCGGGCCGGTGCTCGTCACCGGCGCCGACCTGGTCGCGCACACCGCCGTGCTGCGACACCTGGCCACCAGCCCGGTCGGGCCGACCGTGGCGCTGGTGCTCACCGACCCGCCGGACGCCGGCTGGGTCGCGGTGCGCGAGGAGCGCGGCCAGGTGGTCGACGCCGGGCCGGCGGAGCGGTTGGCCGGCGAGGCCACCGGAATCTTCGGCGGCGCGCTGCGGGTCGGCGCCGACGACCTGCCGGTACTCGCCGCCGCGGCCCGCGCGGTCGCCGCCGGCACCGCGCCGACGGTCGCCGGGCCCGCCGTGGACCGGCTCTTCGCCGGCCTCGCCGGGCTGGGCACGCTGACCTTCGCCCACCGGGTACGCCTGCTCGTCGCGCACCGGGTCACCGACGCCGCCGGGCTGGCCGCCGCGGCGGCGGCGGTGGCCGCCGTCGACGAGGACCGGGCCGAGCTGAAGCTCTCGGTCAAGGAGCGGGACGACTTCTTCACCACCTTCTTCGTCAGCACCTGGTCGCCGTACGTGACGAAGGCGGCGGCCCGGATCGGGCTCGGCCCGACCGCCGTCACGATGATCTCGGTGGCCTTCGCGGTGGCCGCCGCGCTGCTCTTCGGCGTCGGCGGCCGGCCGGCGCTGGTCGCCGGGGCGGTGCTGCTCTACCTCGGCTTCGTGCTCGACTGCGTGGACGGCCAGCTGGCCCGCTACACCCGGCACTTCAGCGCCTGGGGTGGCTGGCTGGACACGATGGCCGACCGGGCCAAGGAGTACCTGGTCTACGCCGGCCTCGGCTACGGCGCGACCCAGGCCGGGTTCCGGTACGGCTGGGCGCTGGCGATCGCCGCGATGACCCTGCAGTCCGTGCGGCACATGACCGACACCTGGTACGGCGTGCTGCACGACGAGGCCGCCCGCCGTCCCCGCCCGGCGGCGGGCGCCACCGGCGGCATCGGCGGGAAGCTCAACGCCGCCTCCACCCGGGTGCAGGCCGACACGGGGTCGGTGTCGTACTGGCTGAAGCGGACGGTGGTCTTCCCGATCGGCGAGCGGTGGGCGCTGATCGCGGTGACCGTGGCGCTGTTCGGCCCGCTGGTCAGCCTGGTCGCCGTGCTGACCTGGGGGGTGCTGGCGTTCGCGTACACCGGTGCGCTGCGTACCCTGCGGGCCCGCTGGATGTGGGTTCCGGTGCTGGACACGGTCGACGCCACCCTGCACCGCGACGACGGCCCGCTGGCCCGCCGGCTGCCGGTGCTGCGCCCGATGGGGCCGCTCACGCTGGCCGTCGTCGCCGCGCTGGGGTCGGCGGCGCTGCTGGTGGCGGCGCTGCTCGCGGCAAACGGCGGCGACCCGGGCTGGCTGCGCTGGGTGCTGCCGGTCGCGCTGCTGGTGCTGCTGGTCGGCGGGCTCGGCGCCGGCGCGGCGCACAACGGGCCGCTGGACTGGCTGGTGCCGGCCGCGCTGCGGGCCGCCGAGTACCTCTTCGCCATCGCGGTCGGGGTGGTCGGCGGGGTGCCGGCGTGGCTGGTCTTCGGCTACGTCTTCGTGCTCACCCTGCACCACTACGACCTCACCGCCCGGTTGGAGAAGCGGCAGGCCGCGCCGCCGCTGCACCCGGCCACGCTGGGCTGGGAGGGACGGTCGGCGCTGCTGGCCCTGGCGGCGATCGTCGGAATTGCGGGTATCGGGATGGCTACACTCGGTACGTACCTTCTCGTGGTTTTTGTGGGGAGCGTGGTCCTCGCCTGGGTCGTCCTGCCCGCCCGCGCCGCGCGGGCGACGGCGGGCCTGGTCGGTGCGGAAGGGCGCTCGCCGGGCTGACGGAGGGGCGGCCGGATGACTCTGATCAGCTTCGTCGTACCGGCCTTCCGGGTGCAGGGCTACCTGCGCGAATGCCTGGACTCCATCCTCGGCCAGCCGGTCACCGACATCGAGGTGATCGGGGTCGACGACTGCTCGCCGGACGACGGCGGCGAGATCCTCGCCGAGTACGCGGCCCGCGACCAGCGGATGCACGCGATCCGGCTGACCGAGAACGTCGGGCTCGGTCCGGCCCGCAACATCGGGCTGGACCGGGCCGTCGGCGAGTACGTCTGGTTCGTCGACGGTGACGACTGGCTGGCGCCGGACTGCCTGGTCGAGGTGGCCGAGCGGCTGCGCGCCGACCGGCCGGACGTGCTGCTGGTCGACCATGTCCGGACGCACTGGAACGACACCGCCACCCGCAGCGCGATGGCCGAGGTGTTCCCGGAGCCGCCCGGGGAGGGGACGTTCCGGCTGCGGGACCGGCCGGAGACCCTGCACCTGCTGCACACCGCCTGGAACCGGCTGGTCCGCCGGCGGTTCCTGGTCGAACTGGGGCTGCGCTTCGCGCCCGGCTGGTACGAGGACGTCTCGTTCAGCTACCCGGTGCTGATGGCCGCCGAGCGGATCGCCGTGCTGGACCGGGTCTGCGTGAACTACCGGCAGCGGCGGGCCGGCGCGATCACCCGGACCCGGGGCGACCGGCACTTCGAGGTCTTCGAGCAGTGGCACCGGGTGTTCCGGCTGATGGACTCCTGGGGGCCGGCGGTCGACGAGCTGCGTCCGGCGGTCTTCGAGCGGATGATCTGGCACTACCTGACGGTGCTCGGCAACGGCCAGCGGATCGCCCCGGAGTTGCGTCCCGGCTTCTTCCGCCAGATCACCGCCGACTACGCCCGCTGGGTCCCGCCGGACGGCCGGCCGGCCCCGGCCGGGGTAGAGGGGCTCAAGTACCGGCTGGTGGCGGCCGGGCGCTGGCGGACCTTCAGCGCGCTGCGGACCGCCAGCCAGGCCCGGGACGCGACCCGGCGGACGGCTCGGGGCACGAAGCGGCGGGTCGCGCCGGCGGCCCGGCGTACCGCCCGGACGGCCCGGGACGCCATGCTGCGTGGGTACTACCGGGCCGAGCTGCAGCGCCCGGTCGACCAGACGCTGGCCGTGTACGCGGCCTACTGGTACCGCGGCTATGCCTGCAACCCGGCGGCCGTCTACGAGGCGGCCCGGCGGCTGGCACCGCAGGTGCGCGGGGTGTGGATCGTCCGCCGGGACCGGGTGCACACGCTCCCCGAGGGCGTCGAGTACGTGGTCGCCGGCACCCCCGGGTACCACCGGGTGCTGGCCCGGGCGCGCTGGCTGGTGAACAACGTCAACTTCCCGGACTTCGTCCGGAAGCGACCGGAGCAGGTGCACCTGCAGACCCACCACGGCACGCCGGTGAAGGTGATGGGGCTCGACCAGCAGCGCTATCCGCTCGGCGCGGGCGGGATGGACTTCGCCGGGCTGCTGCGCCGGGTGGACCGCTGGGACTACAGCGTCAGCTCGAACAGCTTCTCTACCCAGATGTGGGAGCGCGCCTACCCGGCCGCGTACACCACCCTGGAGGTCGGCTACCCGCGTAACGACCGGCTGGTCACCGCGACCGCCGAGGAGGTGCGGCGGGTCCGCGCCGACCTCGGTCTCGGCCCCGGCGAGCGGGTGGTGCTCTACGCGCCGACGCACCGGGAGCACCTGCCCGGCTACCGGCCGCCGTTCGACCCGGACCGGTTCCTCGACGTGCTCGGCCCGACCGGCCGGCTGCTGATGCGCAGCCACTACTTCCACGACCGGGACCGGCGGGCCCGGCGGCCGGTGTACCGGGACCGGATCCGCGACGTCAGCGCCCATCCCCGGGTGGAGGACCTCTACCTCGCCGCCGACGTGCTGGTCACCGACTATTCGTCGGCGATGTTCGACTACGCCGTGCTCGACCGGCCGATCGTCGTCTACGCCCCGGACTGGGACGCGTACCGGCTGGCCCGCGGGGTCTACTTCGACGTGACAGCGGAGCCGCCGGGGGCGGTGGCCCGCACCTTCGCCGACCTGCTCGACCTGTTCCGCTCCGGCGAGTACGGCTCGGACGCGGCCGGCAAGGCCCGCCAGCAGTTCCGCGCCCGGTTCTGTGCGCTGGAGGACGGCCGCGCCGCCGAGCGGGTGGTGCGCCGGGTCTTCCTCAACGAGCCGCCGGAGAGCCGTCCGGCCTGCTGAACCATCGCTCAGATCGATCGCCGGCGCTCGATACGGCGTAATAGGTCTGTCACCGCCTGAACATGGCACGTTTACCCGATGTGCGGAGCGCATGAGTTTCGTCACAGTCATTCGGGGTTCGGCCGACGAGCTGGGGGAGGAGACGGTGACCACCGTCGCGCTCAAGGATGTGACCAAGGTCTTCGCCGACGGCACGCGCGCCGTCGACAGTGTCAACCTCGACGTCAACGACGGCGAGTTCATGGTGCTGCTCGGCCCGTCCGGCTGCGGCAAGTCCACCGTGCTGCGGATGGTCGCCGGGCTGGAGGACCCGAGCTCGGGCGCCATCATGCTCGACGGAGAGCTGGCCAACGACCTGCCGCCCCGGGACCGGAAGATCGCCATGGTCTTCCAGGACTTCGCGCTCTACCCGCACATGACCGTCGGCGACAACATCGCCTTTCCGCTGCGGCTGGCCGGGATCGAGCCGGTGCCGCGCGGCGAGCGGGTCACCGACGTGGCCAGCGCCCTCGGCATCGGCGACGTGCTCGGCCGCAAGCCCAGCCAGCTCTCCGGCGGGCAGCGCCAGCGGGTGGCGATGGGCCGGGCGATCGTCCGCCGACCCGGCCTGTTCCTGATGGACGAGCCGCTGTCCAACCTGGACAGCGGGCTCCGCGCCGAGCTGCGCGCCGAGATCTCCGGGCTCACCCGCGAGCTGGGCGTCACCACCATCTACGTCACCCACGACCAGGCCGAGGCGCTGACCATGGCCGACCGGGTGGCGATCATGCGCAAGGGCGTGCTGCAGGACGTCGGCACCCCCACCCAGGTGTACGGGCGCCCGGCCACCCTCTACGTGGCCGCGTTCCTCGGCAGCCCGCGGATGAACCTGCTGGAGGCCTCGGTCTACGTCCACCTCGACCGCTACGTCACGCTCACCCTCGGCGAGCAGGCGCTCTACCTGCCCTGGGACGACATCCGCAGCCGGGCGGTGGCGCACTACCACGGGGAACGGATCGTGGTCGGCATGCGGGCCGAGGCGCTCACCCCGGTCGCCCCGGACAGCCCCGGCGACGTGCTGCACGGCCGGATCCGCTACCTGGAGCACCACGGGCACGAGTCGCTGGCCTTCCTGGACATCGGGGCCACCGCGATCGTGGTCGACGAGATGGGCGCCCGCGCGGACGCCACCGACGTCGCCGGCCAGCGCGGGCTGCGCCGGTTCGGCCAGGTCATGCAGCGGCTCGCCGGGCGGGCCGGGGAGGAGCAGGCGCCGAGCACGAGCGTGGGCACGCGGACCAGCGTGCTCAACGACCCCGGCCGGCACCACCGCCGCCCGGCCGAGTTGGCGGTGCGGCTCGCGCCGTACCCAGCGGTCGCCGCCGGTCACCCGCTGTCGATCGCGGTACGCATGGACGCGCTGCACTTCTTCGACGAGCGCGGCGACCGGATCGACGTGGGGTGGCGGTGACCCGCCCGGTGCCCTACCGTCAGCGCACCACAGTCCACAGAGCATCGAACCGGAAGGGGTGCGCCCGTGTCGGGTGACCGTCCCAGCCCGCTGGTCATCGAGCGCATCCTGCGCGACCGGCAGGGCATCTGGCAGCAGATCGTGGCCGAGCGTGACCTGAACGCGCTGACCGGCCGGATGCTGGTCAGCTCGGCCGTGGCGCTGGCCTGCTACGGCGCGGTGCTGGGCGCGTTCCACAGCGCGCTGATGGCGCTGACCTCGGCGGTGAAGCTGCCGCTGCTCTTCCTGGTCACGCTGGTCATCTGCCTGCCCACGCTCTACCTGTTCAACCTGGTCTTCGGGGCCCGGCTCTCGGTCCGGCAGTCGGTGGCCCTGGTGATGGTGGCGATCACGGTGACCTCGATGCTCGCCGTGGCGTTCGCGCCGATCAGCCTGTTCTTCCTGATCACCGCCCCCGACTACGGCTTCTTCAAGCTGCTCAACGTGGCGATCCTGACCCTGTCCGCGGTGGTCGGCCTGCGCTTCCTGACCGGTGGCATGCAGGTGCTCAACGAGCACGGCCTGCTCGCCCCGGCCACCGCCGGCCAGGCGGCGAGCGCCGGCACGCCCGCCGCCCAGGCGGTGCCCGCCCAGGCGGTGCCGACGTCGGTCGAGGCGGCGCAGCCGGCCCCGGCGGTGGCCGAACCGGTGCCGGCGGGTGCGGCGGTCAGCGGTGCGGCGGTCGCCGCGAACGGCACGCCGGCCGCCGACGGGTCCGCGCCGGCCACCACCCAGCCGGCCCCGGCGCAGCCCGCCCCGGTCGCGCAGCCGGCGTTCGTCGGGCAGCCGGCGCTCGTCCCGGCGGGGTACCCGGCCGGGATGGTGCCGCCCGGCTACCCCCAGCGGCCCTGGGGCACCCCGCCGGCGCGGCGCGGCGAGCCGGGTCAGCGCCCGGCCAGCATGACCCTGCTCTACATCTGGATCCTGCTCTTCGGCTTCGTCGGCACCCAACTCGCCTGGACGCTGCGCCCGTTCTTCGGCGACCCGGGCCAGGGCTTCGCGCTGTTCCGCAGCATCGACGGAAACTTCTACGCCGAGATCCTCCGCACCATCGGCAACCTCTGACCCGCCACCACCCCGACGCGTCCCGCCCCCGCTCCCGGGGCGGGGCGCGTCGGAGGTTCGGGTGCAGCTGTGGTTGCTCCGACGACCACAGCTGCACCCGAAGCCGCGGCGGCCCTCCCGGCAGGGAGCGGTGGCGGGCGGGGAACCGGTGGCGGGCGGTGGCACAGCTTCCTGATCGGCGGGCGCAGTGGCTTGCCCGCGAAGTTACTGGCGAGTAGCGTCCGGGTATGACCATCGACTCGCGCCAGGTGGCGGCGGCCATGCTCCAGGCCGTGCCGTTCGCCCGCACGTTGAACCTCGAGTTCGTCGAGGTGGCTCCCGAGGCGGAGGGTGGAGTGCGGGCGGTCGTCCGGCTGCCCGACACGCCGGCCACCCACAACCACGTCGGCGGTCCGCACGCCGGGGCGATGTTCACGCTCGGCGAGACCGCCTCCGGAGCGGTGGTGATGGCGGCGTTCGGGCAGGTGCTCGACCGGGCGGTGCCGCTGGCCGTCCGCGCCGAGATCGCGTACCGGAAACTGGCCATGGGCCCGGTGCTGGCCACCGCCCGGCTCGGCCGCCCGGCCGCCGAGGTGCTCGCCGAGCTGGCGGCCGGCCAGCGACCGGAGTTTCCGGTGCGGGTGGAGATCGCCACCGAGGCGGGCAAGCCCACCTCGGAGCTGACAGTGATCTGGACGCTGCGGCCGAACTGAAGCCCCGGCGGCGCGGAAACAGGTTTTTCCCGGCGGCGGTCTGGATAGATTCGTACCGTGCTGGGCCTGCCTGCTCACGTGACCGCCTGTCTCTTCGACCTGGACGGTGTGCTGACGCAGACCGCCCGGGTGCACAACGCCGCCTGGAAGGCGACCTTCGACGAGTTCCTCCAGCGGCACGCCGCGATCAGCGGCGAGCCGTTCCGCCCGTTCGATCCGGGGCCCGACTACAACCGGTACGTCGACGGCCGGCCCCGCGCCGACGGGGTGCGGGCCTTCCTCGCCTCGCGCGGCGTGGTGCTGCCCGAGGGGGCACCGGGCGACCCGCCCGAGGCGGAGACGGTCAACGGGGTCGGCAACCGGAAGAACGTCCGGCTGCTGCAGGAGCTGCGCACCCACGGGGTCGGCGTCTACCCCGGCTCGGTCGACTACCTGAAGGCGGCCGCGGCGGCGGGGCTGCGCCGCGCGGTGGTCACGGCCAGCGCCAACGGCGCGGAGGTGGTCGCCGCCGCCGGCATCGAGCCGCTGCTGGAGGCACGGGTGGACGGCCTGGTCGCGCGCGCCCAGGGGCTGCGCGGCAAGCCCCACCCGGACACCTTCCTGGCCGGCGCGAGGCTGCTCGGGGTCGCACCGGCGCAGGCCGCGGTGTTCGAGGACGCGCTGGCCGGGGTCGCCGCCGGGCGGGCCGGCGGGTTCGGCTACGTGGTCGGGGTCGACCGGGTCGGGCAGGCCGACGAGCTGCGGGCACACGGAGCGGACGTGGTGGTCGGCGATCTCGCCGAACTGCTCGACGGGGGGCGGAGCGCATGATCAGGGAACGGGCCTATCCGGTCGAGCCGTGGCACGTGCGGGAGACCCGGCTGGACATGGACGTGCTCGCCCAGTCCGAGTCGGTCTTCGCGCTCTCCAACGGCCACGTCGGGCTGCGCGGCAACCTCGACGAGGGCGAGCCGCACGGCCTGCCCGGCACCTACCTCAACTCCTTCTACGAGCTGCGCCCGCTGCCGTACGCCGAGGCCGGGTTCGGCTATCCCGAATCGGGTCAGACCATCGTCAACGTGACCAACGGCAAGCTGATCCGGCTGCTGGTCGACGACGAACCGCTGGACGTCCGCTACGGCGAGCTGATCTCCCACGAGCGGATCCTCGACATGCGCGCCGGCACCCTGCACCGGGAGCTGCACTGGCGCTCCCCGGCCGGTCGCGAGGTCAAGGTGCGCAGCACCCGGCTGGTCTCGTTCACCCAGCGGGCGGTCGCGGCGATCGACTACGAGGTGGAGGCGGTCGACGGGCCGCTGCGGCTGATCGTCCAGTCGGAGCTGGTGGCGAACGAGACGCTGCCGGCGCAGAGCAAGGACCCGCGGGTGGCGGCGGTGCTCGAGTCGCCGCTGCTCGCCGAGGAGGAGCTGACCACCGATGACGGCGGGGTGCTCATCCACCGCACCAAGGTCTCCGGGCTGCGGGTGGCCGCCGCGATGGACCACGAGGTGCAGGCCCCCACCCGCACCACCATCGAGTCCGAGGGCTACCAGGACTGGGTCCGTACCACCATCGGGTGCGTGCTGGAGCCGGGCCAGAAGCTGCGCGTGGTCAAGTACCTGACGTACGGCTGGTCCAGCCGGCGGTCCCTGCCGGCGCTGCGCGACCAGGTAAACGCGGCCCTCGCCGGCGCGAAGCTGGACGGCTGGGACGGGCTGCGCCGGGAGCAGCGGGAATACCTCGACGAGTTCTGGGACGCCGCCGACGTGGTGGTGGAGGGCGACCCGGAGGTGCAGCAGGCCGTGCGCTTCGGTCTCTTCCACGTGCTCCAGGCCGGCGCGCGGGCCGAGCGCCGGCCGATCGCCGCGAAGGGGTTGACCGGTACCGGATACGACGGGCACGCGTTCTGGGACACCGAGATGTTCGTGCTGCCGGTGCTCACCTACACCCATCCCGCCGCGGTGCGGGACGCGCTGCACTGGCGGCACAGCACGCTGCCCTACGCGCGCGAGCACGCCCGGACGCTGAACCTGGAGGGTGCGGACTTCCCCTGGCGGACCATCGAGGGGCCGGAGTCGTCGGGTTACTGGCCGGCCGGCACGGCGGCCTTTCACGTCACCGCCGGCATCGCCGACGCGCTGCGGCGCTACGTGCTGGTCACCGGGGATGTCGAGCTGGAACGGGAGATCGGGCTGGAGCTGCTGGTGGAGACCGCCCGGCTGTGGCGCTCGCTCGGCCACCACGACCGGCGCGGAAAGTTCCACATCGACGGGGTCACCGGCCCGGACGAGTACACCGCGGTGAAGAACGACAACATCTACACCAACCTGATGGCGCAGCGGAACCTGCTCACCGCCGCGGACGCGGTGATGCGGCACCGGGACGAGGCGTTCCACCTCGGGGTGACCGACGAGGAGGCGGCCGCCTGGCGGGACGCGGCGATCGACATGCACATCCCCTACGACGAGGAGCTCGGCGTCCACCAGCAGGTGGAGGGCTTCACCCGGTTGCAGGAGTGGGACTTCGCGCACACCCCGGCGGAGAAGTACCCCTTGCTGCTGCACTACCCGTACTTCGACCTGTACCGCAAGCAGGTGGTCAAGCAGGCCGACCTGGTGCTGGCCATGCACTGGCGGGGTGACGCGTTCACCCCGGAGCAGAAGTTGCGCAACTTCCTCTACTACGAGCGCCGTACCGTGCGGGACTCGTCGCTGTCGGCCTGCACCCAGGCGGTGCTGGCGGCCGAGGTGGGCCATCCCGAGCTGGCGCACAGCTACCTGCGCGAGGCCGCGCTGATGGACCTGCACGACCTGAGCGAGAACACCCGCAACGGCGTGCACATGGCGGCGCTGGCCGGGGCGTGGATCGCGCTGGTGGCCGGCTTCGGCGGGCTGCGCGACCACGACGGGATGCTGTCCTTCTCGCCCCGGCTCTCCAGCCGGCTGAGCCGACTGGAGTTCTCGCTGCAGTGGCGGGACATGCGGTTGCGGGTCGACGTGCGGCCGCACCAGGTGACGTACGCGCTGCGCCACGGCGACCCGGACGACGTGCTGGAACTGCGCCACCACGGCGAGAAGGTGCGGGTCACCTGCGACGAGCCGGTCACCGTGCCGGTGCCGCCGCTGGAGGTCTCCGGCCCGGCCCCGGAGCAGGCCCCCGGCCGGTCGCCGCTGCTGCGGCTGCCCGAGCACGAGCCGTAGGCCGCGCAGGCGCGTTCCGGACGCGGAGGTTCGTGACGTCCGCCGTACCCGGGGAAGGATCCGGACGGACTGCGCCGCCGGCCCGCGACGTGCCGGGCCGGCGGCGACCGGTCAGATCGGTTCGCCCTGGGACGGTCGGCCCGCGGCGTCGCGCGGCGCCATCGCCCGCGGATCGTCGGCTACCCGCGCCTTCGCGGCCTCGTCGCCCCAGTCCCGGCTGCGTTCCTCGTCCTGTTCCCGCCGTTCCCGCTCGGCGGCCTGCGGTCGGGACCCTCGCTGCTGCTGCGCCATGGCGATCCTCGCGATCCGTCGGGGCGCCCTCGCGCCGGTACGGTCTGCGGTCACCCGCCGGCTACCCGACCACCCAGCCGGCAAACGCCGGCGTGCCGGGCGCGGTGCCGGGTAAGTCCGGTGACGCAGCCGGCGGTCCGGCCGGCGGGGGTGGAGGTCGAGATGGACGTGCGCAGCAGCGAGGTGACGATCCCGGCGGAGGCGGTGGAACTCACCGCCGACCTGCTGGTGCCGGCGGAACCCACCGGGGTGGTGCTTTTCGCGCACGGCAGCGGCAGTTCCCGGCACAGTCCGCGCAACGTCGCGGTGGCCCAGGCGCTGAACGAGCGGGCGCTCGGCACGGTGCTGGTGGACCTGCTCACCGCGACCGAGGACCAGCTGGACGCCCGCACCGCGGAGCTGCGCTTCGACATCGGCCTGCTCGCCGGCCGGCTCGCCGCCATCGTCGACTGGCTGGCCACCGAGCGTCCCTTCGGCGCGGCGCCGATCGGTCTCTTCGGCGCGAGCACCGGAGCGGCCGCCGCCCTGGTCGCCGCGGCGGCCCGGCCGGACCTGGTGCGCGCGGTGGTCTCCCGGGGTGGCCGACCGGACCTGGCCGGCCCGGCCCTGGACCAGGTACGCGCGCCGACGCTGCTGCTGGTCGGTGGCCTGGACGAGCAGGTGATCACGCTGAACGAGCAGGCCCGCGCCGCGCTGCCGGGCACCGTCGAGCTGAGGATCGTTCCCGGCGCCACCCACCTGTTCGAGGAGCCCGGCACGCTGGAGCAGGTGGCCGATGCCGCGGCCGGATGGTTCACCACCCACCTGCGCCACCCGATCCCCTCCTGACCGGCCCGGGCGCGGTCCTGGCCGCGGCCGGGCGCGTCAGCCGGTGGCGGGCGACTCCCGTTCCTGCTGCACGGTGTCCACGATCCGCCAGATCACGGCGGTGACCGGTACCGCGACGAAGGCGCCGGCGATCCCGCCGACCAGGGTGCCGGCGGTGACCGCGACCAGGATCACCGCCGGGTGCAGGCGTACCTGGCGCTTCATGATCAGGGGTTCGAGCAGGTTGCCCTCGATCTGCTGGACGGCGATGACGGCGGCCAGGGTGAGCAGCGCGGTGACCGGCCCGTTGGCCGCGAGCGCCACCAGCACCGCCACCGCGCCGGTCACGGTGGCCCCGATGATCGGCACGAACCCGCCGAGGAAGACGATCAGCGCGAGCGGCAGCGCCAGCGGGACGCGGAGCACCACCAGGGCCAGGCCGATGCCGATCGCGTCGATGGCCGCGATCATCATCGTCCCCCGGCTGTACGCGCCCAGCGTGCGCCAGCCCACCCGGCCCGCCTCGGCGGCCACCGCCCGGTTCGGCCCGGTCGCCCGGTCGAGCACCCAGTGCCACATCGACCGCCCGTCCTTGAGCAGGAAGAAGAGGAGCACCAGGGCCAGCAGCGCCGAGCCGAGCACCTCGCCGACGGTCCGGGCGCCGGACACCGGGTCCAGCGAGCCCTGGCTGAGCGCCTGGCGGCCCTGGTCGATCAGCCGGTCGAGCTGCTGGTCGCTCACCGGCAGGGTGGAGGTGACGAAGTCCCGGCTGCGTTGCACGCCGCGCTGGAGTTCCTCGCTCAGCTCGCTGAACTGGCTGGCGGTCAGGTTCCACACCAGCGCGCCGACCCCGACCAGGACGCCGAGCAGCAGCAGCACGGTGAGCAGGGCGGCCAGCGCGGCGGGCAGCCGCAGCCGGCGCAGCCGGAGCAGCACCGGGTCGAGCAGCGCGGTCAGGAAGACGGTGGCGGCCAGCGCGATGGCCAGCGGCGCGAGCAGCACCGCGATCCGGCCGACCAGGTAGAGCCCGGCGGACACCACCACCAGGCAGGCGCTCCACACGACCGCCGTGCGGACCAGCCACGGCAGCCCGGCCCAGGCCTGCCGGGGGCTGCCGTCCCGGCTGGTCGTCTCGGGCGTACGCCCGGCACCGTCGTCACTCACGTCGGCCCTCCTCGATCTCCGGCGTGGTCGGTACCCGGCCGGCGTCCGTCCGACACCCGTGCCCACGCTAGGCGGCCGGCCGGCCGTCGGGGAGCGGATCCTTGTTACCGGCGGACGAGCCGGGGACCGTCCACGGTGGTGCCGGGCCGGGCCGCCGGTGTGGCCGCCGGCGCGGCCCGGGCGGTGGCTCGGCCGGCGCGTCGCGTCCCGTCCGTGGCGTTCTGTCCGGTCGGCGTTTGCGCCCCTGGCCGGGGGGAACGCAGGATGCCCGACCCCGAGTTGAGGAGAGCCCTGATGAGCGACTTCATGGACAAGGCCAAGGACTTCGCCGACAAGCACGACAAGCAGGTCGACCAGGGGCTGGAGAAGGGCGGCGAGATGGCCGACAAGCGCACCGGCGGCAAGTACGACGAGCAGATCGACAAGGGCGTCGACCAGGCCCAGGCGCGTACCGGCGAAGGCGACCAGGCGCGCTGACCCCGGCACCACCGTCCCGGGTCGCCGTACGCGGCGGCCCGGGACCGTCCTTTCCGGAGCGCCCGCCCGTTCAGTTCAAGCGGGGCGCCACGAGCCGTCAGCCAGCGGCACGTGGTGCTGGTCAGTTCTGCCGGTCGCGCAGCTCGGCCGTCGAGGTGGTGCGACCGCTGAGCGCATCGCGCATCCGGTCGACCAGGCCGGTGCCCGGGTTGAGCAGCCGGTTCGCCGGCGGGTGGTCCGGTGCGGCCGGGTGCGGCCGGGTCGGCGCCGCCTTCTTGGCAGCGGTCACCTTGCCGGCCAGTTCCACCAGTTCCTCCCGGGCCACCGCGGCGCGCAGCCGTGGGAACAGGTCGCTCTCCTCGTCCTGCACGTGGTGGCGGATGGTGCTGGTCAGGTGGGCCAGCAGCGGGTCGAAGCGGGGGTCGGAGGGGTCCAGCGACTCCAGCTCCTTCATGGTCCGTTCGGCGTCGGCGTGCTCGCTGATCTCGTGTTCGGCGAGCTGGTCGCCGTCCGGCAGCGCCTTGCGGGCCAGCGGGTAGACGTACATCTCCTCGGCGACCGCGTGCCGGACCAGCTCGGCGATCACCACGTCGGCCAGCTGCCGGCGGTGCTCGGGGGTGCCCTGCCGGGTCTCCAGCTCGACGAAGAGCGTCTCCACCTCGCGGTGGTCGGCGGTCAGCACGTCGACGACGTCCTGGCCGGTGGCGGTCTGTGTCTCGGTCATGATGGCCCCTTACCGGTTGCGGAAACGGTCGGTTGACCGGCCTGGTACCCGAGGGCGGGCGGGTGAACCCACCACAGCGGAGCCCCGGGCCGCACCGCCGTCTCCGCGCCGGTCAGGGCCGGTCGTCGAGGAGCGCGGCCAGCGTGTGCCGGGCCGTGGCCGCCATCACCGGGTTGGTGTCGACGTAGTACGGCAGGGCACCGATCGCCTGCACGAGGGCCCAGCCCCGCCCCCGCTGCCAGGTGTCGTCGTCGACGCCGAGCGCCCGGCGGTACGTCTCCCGGGCTGCCGGGGGCAGCAGGTTCCAGGCCGGCATCAGGTCCACCGCCGGGTCGCCGACGCAGACCGTCTCCAGGTCGATGACGGCGGCCAGCCGGCCGTCGCGGACCAGCAGGTTGCCCGGCATCAGGTCGGCGTGGATCCAGACGTCGGCACCGTCGTGCGGGGCGGCCGCGAGGCAGCGGTCCCACAGTCGCGCCAGGCGTGCGGTGTCGACCAGGCCGGTGCTGGCGGCCAGGGAGTCGCGGACGTACCCGTCCTTGTCGCGCAGCGGACCGCCCCGGCCGTGCCCGGCCCAGGACCGCCCGCCGGTGTCGATGGCGTGCAGCGCGGCCGCGAACCCGGCGAGGTCGCAGGCGAAACGGTCGGGATCGCCGAGGATACGGGTGCCCACCGGCTCGCCGGGGATCCACCGGTACGCCGTCCACGGACCCGGGTAGCCTTCGGCCGGCTCGCCGAGGGCCAGCGGCTCCGGCACCGGCAGCGGCAGGTGCGCGGCGACGCGGCGGGCGATCTCCTGCTCACGTTCCAGCTCCGCGCGCAGGTCGGGGCGGGGCCGCAGCGGGAACCGCAGGACGATCTCGTCGCCGAGCCGGAACAGCGCGTTGACCGTGCCGTGCGAGACGACCGGTCGTACGGGGTGGGCCCGCCACCGCGGGAACTGGTCGGCGACGAGCGCGGCGACCAGCTCCACGGGGACGTCCACCTGGTCGGTGTGCATCCTCACCGGCCGATCCTCACCCGGTGGCCGGTACCGGGGCGAGCGGGTTTCCGACGGGCCGCTCCGCGCGGTTTCCGACGGGCGGGCAGCGCTGCCCGCAACGGCACGGTTCACCCGCTCCGGGCCGGGTAACCGCCGCCATGGCCGAGGATCGCCGGACGACCGACTCCGCCCGCTCACCGCTGGATGTGGTCCGCGAGCGGGGCGGTCGGGCGGTGGCCGAGGTCCGCCAGCGCGGAGCGCAGGCGGGTCGGCTGCGGCTGCGGCAGTTGGAGGTCACCCTGATGATCGCCCTCCAGGCGGGGCTGGCCGCCGCGCTGGCCGCGCTGCTGGCGCAGCAGCTGCTCGGCGCCGGCCCGCACGTCTTCGCCCCGGCCGCCGCCGTCGGCACCATCGCCGCCGCGATCGGGCAGCGCGCCCAACGGACGTTGGAGCTGCTGATCGGGGTGGCGCTCGGCATCGTCACCGGCGACGTCCTGCTGTACTGGCTCGGCTTCGGCCCGTGGCAGACCGGCCTGGTGGTCTGCCTGGCGATCGCGGCGGCGCTGCTGGTCGCCGGGCGGAGCGGGTCCCTGGTCGGGCAGGCGGGCGGTACGGCTGTGCTGATCGCCACGCTCTCCCCGTCCGAGCGCAACCTGGAGGTGCCCCGGATCCTCGACGCGCTGGTCGGCAGCGCGGTCGGGCTGCTGGTGGTGGCGCTGCTGGTGCCAATCAACCCGATCCGGGTGCTGGACCGGGCCACCGCCCCGATCTTCACGCAGCTCACCGAGCTGTTGCACGAGGTTGCCCGCGGCCTCACCCAGCGGGACGCGGACCGGGTGGTGCGGGCCCTGGAGCGGTTGCGTGGTCTGGATGCCGACATCGGACGGCTGAACGAGTCGCTCAGCGGAGCCGAGGAGGTGGTCACGGTGGCGCCGGTCCGGTGGCGCCGGCGGCAGGACTTCCACCGCTACGCCCGCAGCGCCCAGCACCTGGAGCGGCTGGTGCTCGACAGCCGGGCGTTGGCCCGCCGGTCGGCCACCCTGATCCAGTACGGCGAACCGGTCCCGGCACACCTGCCGGACGCCGTGGCGCGGCTGGGTGACGCGGTCCGCGAACTGCGGCGGGAGTGCCAGGGCGGCGGGTCGCTCGAACGCACCCGGCGACTGGTGCTGGAGGCCGCCGAACTGGCCGGCCGGGCCTGGGCGGACGGGGTCGGCAGCTTCGGGGACACAGTGGTGACGGACCTGCGTACCGCCGCCAGCGACCTGCTCCGGTCGGTCGGCTGCGAGCCGGACGAGGCCAACCGGCTGGTCCGCCGGGCGGCCGGCGCCGGCGAGTTCGCCGGGCGACCGCCGGCCCGGGGCCGGATGGAGCGGCGGGCCGCACCGACCAGGTCCCGCCGTGCCCGCCGGACGCACCGGCAGCGCGGACGCCGACGGGCCGGCCTCCCCGAACGGGGGAGACCGGCCCGTTGATGCCGTCGGTCAGGACGAGTAGCCGCGCTCGGCGATCCAGTTGGCGACCTTCTCCAGGGTCATCCAGTACTCCGGGACCGGGCTGGCCGGGTCGGCGACCCGGATCAGGTCAGCGCCGTCGCGGTAGCCGACCAGGGTCAGGTAGTGGCCACCCTCGTACGAGTGCGGGCTGCCGTCGGTGTCCACCGCGGTGCCCTTGACGTTGGCCACCACCGGCCGGCCGGCGTCCAACGCGGCCAGCACGTCGGCCCGCAGCCGGTCGATCTCCTCGGGCTTGGCGACCGGGCCGGGGATCTCGGTGGTCTTGTACCGGCCACCGGTCAGCTCGTTGAGCACCCGGGTGGTGTCCAGCGCCGAGTCGGTGCCGGCCTCGGTGGTGCCCAGCCGCTTCGCGACCTCGTCCTGGGACAGCGCCTTGCCCTGCGCGGACAGCGCGATCCGGGTCGCGGCCGGGCCGCAGTAGTAGAAGTTGGGCTGCGCCTGGTACTCGATGCCCACCATGCGCTCGGCCCGCTTGTCCGCCCGACCGCCCTTGTCGGTGTGCGGCGAGGCGACCGGGGCCGTGCCGGCCGGCGCGGCCGAGGCGGCCATCGCGGGGCCCGCGACGCACCCGCCGGCCACCAGCAGCCCGGCGACGGACAGATAACTCTTCTTCAGGATCGGGTTCATGGGTCGGGCTCCAATCGGGGGGTTGTCGGCCCCGGATCGGGGCCGCAAGCACCGGGAAAGGCGCTCGGCTCAAGGGATCTCGCACCGCCCGGGCCGCGTGGGCCACGGACGTACCGGGGATGTAACGGTCCTGCTCCGGCCGGCATTCCGCCCGGCCGGTCGGGCTCCCACGGCGGTACGACCAGGTGCATCGGTGGCAGCGGCAGCCGGATTCCGGGGCCCGCGGGTCCCTGGCGGAGTTCTCGGGAATGAAACGGTCATCGAGGATGGGCGGAACGTAACCGCGCGGGAGGTCCCCGGATCGGTCGATCCCGGGCCTGTCCGGGTCAGAGCGCGCCGAGGACCCGGGTAACGGTGATCTCGATGACCACCCGCTCCGGGTTCGCCCGGGGCGTCCGGTAGCGCTCGGCGTACCGGCGTTCGGCCTCGGCGACGGCGGTCGGATCCGACCGGAGCAGGGCCCGCCCCTCGACGGTCAGCCAGCGGCGCCCGTCCACCTGGCAGACGGCAACCGGCGCCCCGCCGGGGCCGGCAGCGGCGACGTGGCGGGCCTTGTGCGAGCCGCCGCTGGTGATCACCCGGGCCAGGCCCGCCGCGGCGTCGACGGTGACCCCGACCGGCACCACGTGCGGGGTGCCGTCGGCGCGCAGGGTGGTCAACGTGGCCAGGTGCCGCTCCCGGCAGAACGCGACGACCCGCTCGTCCCGAAGGTCCAACCGATGCGCGTCCGGCATGCCCGTCCCCCGTCTCCCGGTGCGGCACCGATCATCACATGCGGCACCGGCTGCGGTTCAGGAGACCGGACGCCGGACCCGGCCCGGATCGGGGGGCGTGCCCGGTCGCCCGGGCAGCGGCCGGCCCGCGGCCCGGCGCTTGCCGACCAGCCGGGTGAGGTAGATCAGCGCGCCGGCCAGCACGCCGATGTCGTCGAGGTAGATCGGGTCGGGGAGCAGATCCACCGGGAAGATCGCGTAGATCAGCGCGCCGTAGAAGGCGACCTTGCCGCCGCCGCCCAGCTCGCCGAGCATGCGCCGGACCCGGACCACCCGTACGGCCAGCAGTACGGCGCCGGTGAGCATGGCGACCACCAGGACGCCGACGACCGCCACCACGAGCCACGCCTCACTGGACATACGCACACGCTAGCCCGGCCCGCCCAGCGTCGCCCGATCGGGAAGCCGGTTCAGTACGCGGCGACCGCGGCCCGGCCCCGGGCGACCGGGGGCAGTTCCCGGGTCTGCTCGTTCGCCGAGCTGCGCGGGCTCTCGGCCAGCGGCAGCACCGACGGGGCCTCCTCGGCCGGGCGGCGGGTCGCGGCGAACGCCTCGTCGCGCAGGCTGCGCGCGGCGGCGGCGGCCAGCTCGGCGGCGCGCCAGGCGGCCTGCTCCCGTTCCCGGGCCGCCCGCTGCCGGGCGAGCAGGTTGTCCCGCACCGCCCGGCGCAGCACCAGTTCCTGCTCCACCGGGTGCCGTCGCGGGTCCCAGCCGTTGCGGTGCGCGAAGACGTCGCTGAGCTGCTCCACCGACAGCTCCCGCCGCCAGTACGCGTCCAGCGCGGTGCGGTGAAGGAAGCGCTCGCGGTCGGCGTACTCGGCGGGGGTGCGGGCGGTGCGGGGCAGCGGCAGCGCCGCGGCCGCCGCCAACCGCCGGACGTCCGCCTCGGCGGCCTCGTACGCCTGCCAGACCTGCTCGACCTCTTCCTGCGCGGCCAGCCACTCGGCCCGGCGGCGTCGCGCGGTGGCGGTAGCCCGCTCGGCGGCCACCGCGACCTCCGCCGCGTAGCGGGCCCGCTCGCGCTCCTCCTCGGCCAGTTCGAGTTGGCTCGGCATCGCCGCCTGCCGGATCCGGGCGCCGGCGTCGAAGCGCAGGCGGCCCGGCCGCAGCAGCAGGCCGGCGACGATGACGGCCACCACGCCGAGCAGGCTCAGCCAGATCGCGGCGGCCCGGGGGACGTCGGGCAGGACGGCGGAGAGCACGGTTCGCATCAGCAGCACCTCACGGCGGCAGGGAAAGGGTTCGACGGTCACGGGCCCGGGTCGTTCGGGGTGCGGCGGGCGTCGCCGGCGGTGGGCCGGCGGGTCGCACCCTCAGCCCGTCGGTCGGGCGGTCATCAGGGCGGCGACGGGGCTGACGGTCAGACCGTGGGTGGACCGCGCCGCGCCGGCACCCCGCGGCCGGGACCCGTGGCCGGACCGGCGACCCGGTCGGTGGCCACGACGTCGGCGGTGACCGGTGCGGCGGCCTCGGCGGCGCCCGGCTCAGCGGGGGCGGTCGTCGGCGCCGCCGCGCTCGTCGGGGCGTCGGGGCGCAGCGCGTCGACCCGGCTCGTCACGGCGAGCGGCCGGAGCTGGGCGGCGGTGGTGGCCGGTTCGGTGGCGGCCGCGGCGGTCACCCCGCCGAGACCGACGACGAGCACCAGCGCGGTCGCCGCCAGGCGGGTCATCGCCCGCAGCGCGCGCAGAGTGACCGACCACAACGGGCGGGCGGACGCTACGGACGGCACCAGACAAACCTATCGTCCGGTTCCGGTGGTCGCAGCACGGCGACGGGGACGGTGACCGACGCCACGCGGGTGCGGTGTGGACGGTCGTCGCGAGAGTGGGATCGAGCGCTCCCGGATGCGGGCGGCGCAGGGTCGGCGGCTGCCGCTCAGCCGGGGCGGACATGACGACGGCCCACCCGGTGGTCGCCCGCCGGATGGGCCGTCGTGTGCGGGTCGCCGGTCAGCGATCGGTGCCGAGCACCGGCGGCGCGGCGTCCGCGCCGTCCTGCCAGACCATGTCGTCCTCGGTGAGCCAGGTCAGCCGGTCGTCCGAGGTGTCGTCGTCGTGCTGCCCGCGGCCGCCGAGGACGCCGGCCCGGTTGGCGGCCCGCCCCTGCCGGGCGGTGGCGGCGTCGCGGCCCGCGCCGTCGCCGCGCCGCCCGTCCATGCCGCGCCCGACGCCGCTGGCCGACCTGGTCTCGGCCGCCGCCGTACCGCCGGTGGGCCGGGCCACGGTGGTCGGCGAACTGCTGGCCGATCCGGCCAGCGCGCCGGTGCCGATCAGCCCACCGCCCGCACCGCCGAGCAGCGGACCGAGCCCGCCGCCGGCCGAGGCGGTCATCGTGCCGCCGCCCACGCCGACCGGTGGCGCGCCGCCGAGCACCGGGGTGCTGGTCAGCGGGCCGGCTCCGGCGAGGGAGGTGCCGAGGTCGGGGTCGGTCGTGCCGCCGATGGTGCCGGGGGTCGTGCCGCCGGAGCCGCCCGATCCGGAGCCGGTGCCCGGGCCGGACCCGACCTGGTCGGGCGTGGTCACGGTGTTCCCGCCGGTCTGCGGGGTGAGGCCGGTGCTGGTCGGCGCGGCCGTCGGCGTGGTCGCGCCGGGGCCGCCGCGCGGCGTCGTGGTGCCGCCGGTGGTGGGGCG
>NZ_QGSW01000260.1:0-24350 GCF_003176715.1 Micromonospora sp. S4605 | reverse complement strand
CTTCTACGTGACCCGCAACGGTCGCCGGATCGCCGCCATCGTGCCGGTGCCCCTGGCCGAGCAGAGCGAGCGGGCGCAAGCCTAAAGGCACCGCCCGCGCCTTGGCGGCCCTCCCAGCGCGGGCCTTTACCCCCGGCCTGAAGGCCGGAGCACTGGGCCGCAGTCCGGTAGCAAAGAGCGAGCGCCGCGCCGGCCGAGTGCGTCACCAGGTCGAGCCGGTCCAGCCCCAGGTGGCGGCGCAGCGCCTCGACGTCGGCCACCTGCCGGTCGAACCGGTAGCTGGCCGGGTCCGTCGGGACGGCGGACGCGCCGGTGCCGCGCAGGTCCAGCAGCACCAACTCGCGGTGCGCGGGCAGCCCACCCAGGTCACCGAGGTAGGCGGCGGCCTGCATCGGGCCGCCGGGCAGGCAGACCAGCGGAGCACCCGCGCCCATCCGGTGGTACGCCAACCGGGTCCCGTCAGCACTGTCGAAGGTCGCCACGGGGAGATCCTACTGATCGGCGGCTCAGCGGGTCGTCCCCGCGCGCGGCCCCTCGCGGTCGGGCGAACGGGCAGCTAGAGTCGACGCCAGCATCCCGTGGATCGATCCGACTGTATCTTCCCTCGACGGTGAGGAGCGCGTCATGGGTATGCCCGACGGCGTCGAACTGGCCGGCCCGCGGCACGACCGGTTCCCGGAGATCCTCACCCCGGAGGCGCTCGCCTTCCTGGCCGAGCTGCACCGCGCCTTCGACGCGCGGCGGCGGGAGCTGCTCGCCCGGCGCGCCGACCGCGAGGCGGCGCTGGCCGCCGGTGAGCTGCTGGACTTCCTGCCCGAGACCCGGCACGTGCGCGACGGCGAGTGGCGGGTGGCTCCGCCCGCGCCGGGCCTGGTCGACCGCCGGGTGGAGATCACCGGGCCGACCGACGCGAAGATGACCATCAACGCGCTCAACTCGGGCGCCAAGGTCTGGCTGGCCGACCACGAGGACGCCAACACGCCACTGTGGGAGAACGTGATCGGTGGCCAGCTCAACCTGCGCGACGCGATCGACCGTACGCTCTCCTTCACCGCCTCGGACGGCCGCCGGTACGCGCTGCACGACGGCGACCTGGCCACCATCGTGTTCCGGCCCCGTGGCTGGCACCTGACCGAGAAGCACATCCTGGTCGACGGCGAACGCACCTCGGGCAGCCTGGTCGACTTCGGCCTGTACCTCTTCCACTGCGCCGTGCGGCTGCTCGACCGCGGCTCGGGGCCGTACTTCTACCTGCCCAAGCTGGAGAGTCACCTGGAGGCGCGGCTCTGGAACGACGTGTTCCTGTTCGCCCAGGAGCGGCTCGGCATCCCGCGCGGCACCATCCGCGCCACCGTGCTCATCGAGACCTACCCGGCGGCGTTCGAGATGGAGGAGATCCTCTACGAACTGCGCGAGCACTCCGCCGGCCTGAACGCGGGCCGGTGGGACTTCATGTTCAGCGTGATCAAGAAGTTCCGCACCCGGGGCCGGGACTTCCTGTTGCCCGACCGGAACGCGGTCACCATGACCGCGCCGTTCATGCGCGCGTACACCGAACTGCTGGTGCGGACCTGCCACCGGCGCGGCGCGCACGCCATCGGCGGGATGGCCGCCTTCATCCCCAGCCGCCGCGACCCGCAGGTGAACGAGACCGCGCTGGCGAAGGTCCGCGAGGACAAGACCCGCGAGGCGGGCGACGGCTTCGACGGCTCCTGGGTGGCCCACCCCGACCTGGTGCCGGTCTGCCGCGAGGTGTTCGACGCCGTGCTCGGCGACCGACCCCACCAGCTCGACCGGACCCGCGACGAGGTCCGGGTCACCGCGGCCCAGCTGCTGGACGTGAAGAGCACTCGGGGCCGGCGGACCGAGGCCGGGCTGCGCAACGACATCAGCGTCGGCGTCCAGTACCTGGCGAGCTGGCTGCGCGGCACCGGGGCGGTGGCCATCTTCAACCTGATGGAGGACGCCGCGACGGCGGAGATCTCCCGCTCCCAGGTGTGGCAGTGGCTGCACAACGGCGTCACCCTCGACGACACCGGCGAGAAGGTCGACCGGGACCTGGTCGAGCGGATCGCCGACGAGGAGCTGGCGAAGCTGCCGGGCGACCCGGCCGACTACGCCGAGGCGCGGTCGCTGTTCATGGCGGTCGCCGTCGCCGACGACTTCGTGGACTTCCTGACCCTGCCCGCGTACGAGCGGATGCCCTGACACCGGAGAGCGCGACGGGAGGCCGGCGATGACCACGACGGACATCGGCACCCTGGCCGCGACCCTGCGGGCGCTCCTCGGCCCCGAGCACGTGATCACCGACCGGCAGGAGCTGCGCACCTACGAGTGCGACGGGCTCGCCCAGTACAAGGTGATCCCCGCCCTGGTCGCCCTGCCGGGCACCGCCGCCGAGTGCGCGGCGACGGTGCGGGCCTGCGTCGACGCCGGGGTGCCGTTCGTCGCCCGGGGTTCCGGCACCGGCCTGTCCGGCGGGGCGCTGCCGCACGCCGACGGGGTGCTCGTGGTCACCTCCCGGCTGCGGGCCATCCGGGAGGTCGCCCCGGCCGACGAGCGGGCCGTGGTCGAACCCGGCGTGATCAACCTCCAGGTCACCCGGGCGGCCACCCCGTACGGCTACTACTACGCCCCCGACCCGTCGAGCCAGCAGATCTGCTCCATCGGCGGCAACGTGGCGGAGAACTCCGGCGGCGCGCACTGCCTGAAGTACGGCTTCACCACCAACCACGTTACCGGCCTGCAGGTGGTCACCCCGGACGGTGACCTGGTGCGCCTCGGCGGCCGCGCCCCGGACCCGCCCGGCTACGACCTGCTCGGCGCGTTCGTCGGCTCCGAGGGGACGCTCGGCATCGCCACCGAGGTCACCGTGCGGCTGGTCCGGCTGCCCGAGTCGGTCCGTACGCTGCTGGCCGCCTTTCCCTCCACCGACGAGGCGGGGGCGGCGACCTCGGCCGTGATCGCTGCCGGGGTGGTGCCGGCGGCGATCGAGATGATGGACGCGCTGGCCATCTCCGCCGCCGAGGCGGCCGTGCGGTGCGGCTATCCGGCCGGCGCGGGGGCGGTGCTGATCGTCGAGCTGGACGGCCCGGCGGCCGAGGTGGACGCCCAGTTCGCCGAGGTGGAGCGGCTCTGCCGGGACAACGGCGCCGGCGAGATCCGCATCGCGGCGGACGACGCCGAGCGGGCGCTCATCTGGAAGGGGCGCAAGTCGGCGTTCGCGGCGGTCGGCCGGATCAGCCCCGACTACATCGTCCAGGACGGCGTCATCCCGCGCACCGCGCTGCCCGAGGTACTGCGCCGCATCGCGGAGATCGCCGACGCGCGCGGCGTCCGGGTGGCCAACGTCTTCCACGCCGGCGACGGCAACCTGCACCCGCTGGTCCTCTTCGACGACAGCGTCGACGGGCAGGCCGAACAGGCCGAGGAGGTGTCCGCGGCGATCCTCGACCTCTGCGTCGAACACGGCGGTTCGATCACCGGCGAGCACGGCGTCGGCATGGACAAGGTGACCTTCATGCCGCGCATGTTCACCGACGACGACCTGGACACGATGCAGCTGCTGCGGTGCGCCTTCGACCCGCGCGGGCTGGCCAACCCGGGCAAGGTCTTCCCGACGCCCCGGCTCTGCGGCGAGGTGCCCGGCCGGCGTCGGGGCGTCCACCCGGCGCAGGAGACCGGTCTGGCGGAGCTGTTCTGATGGCCGGCGACGTGCTGGCCGCCCTCCGCGCCGCGGCCGGCGAGCGCGACGCCGTCCGCCCGGCCGGCGCCGGCGACACGGTGGCCGGTGTGCCGGCCCGTTACCGCGCGGCGCCCGCCTCCACCGAGGCCGCCGCCGCCGTCCTGCGGGTGGCGGCCGCGCACGACCTCGCGGTCGTCGCCGCCGGCGGCTGGACCAAGCAGGACTGGGCGAACCCGCCGCGCCGGCTCGACCTGGTGGTCGAGACCCGACGGCTCACCGGCGTGGTCGAGCATGCCGCCGGCGACCTGATCGTCGTGGTACGGGCCGGCACCCGACTGGGCGACCTGCGCGCCAAACTGGCCCCGGCCGGGCAACAACTGGCCCTGGACGCGCCGCCGCCGGCCGGCGGGGCGGGCGCGACGGTCGGCGGCGCGGTGGCGGTGAACACCAGCGGGCCGCGCCGGATGCGCTACGGCACCGTCCGGGACCTGCTGATCGGCATCACCGTGGTGCGGCCGGACGGGGTGGTGGCCCACGCCGGCGGCAAGGTGGTGAAGAACGTCGCCGGCTACGACCTCGGCAAGCTCTTCACCGGCTCGTACGGCACGCTGGGCCTGATCACCGAGTGCGCCTTCCGGCTGCACCCGCTGCCGGCCGCGAGCGGGTACGTGCGCCGGCCGGTCGACGGTGCCGGCGAGGTCGGCCACCTGCTCGCCGCCGTGCTCGGCGCGCAGCTCGTGCCCAGCGCGCTGGAGGTGCACGCCCCGCCCGACGGCGGCGTCGAGGTCGCGGTGCTGATCGAGGGCACGCCGTCCGGCGTCCGGGAGCGGGTCGCCGCGACCCGGCGCCTGCTCGGTGCCGCCGCGACCGCCTCGGACACCCCGCCGCCGTGGTGGTCGGCCTACCCGTGGCGGATGGGCGACGTCGGGCTGAAGCTGACCGCCGGGCTCTCCGGCGTCCCGGGACTGCTCAGGGCAGCCCGGGAGGCGGGGCGGCGGCACGGCGTGCCGGTGCGGGTCGGCGGTTCGGCGGGCACCGGCGTCCTCTACGCCGGCCTGCCCGGCGCCGCGTGGCCGGACGCGGTGGCCGGGATCGTCGCGGACCTGCGCGAAGCGACGACGGCCGCCGGCGGGCACGCGGTCGTGCTGACCGCGCCGGCTCCGGTGCGGGACCGGGTCGACCTGTGGGGGCCGGTCGGTGGACTCGAACTGATGCACCGGGTCAAGGCACAGTTCGACCCGGACGCCCGGTTCGCGCCCGGCCGCTTCGTGGGAGGGATCTGACATGTCGAGCGAACTCCCCGCCCAACGCGGCGTCGACCGGCCGCAGCGCAGCCGACCCGGCAGCGTGCCGCCGGACGTGCTGGGACCGGTCGCCGGCCCACCGGGCGAGCCGGCCTTCGACGCGGACCACCCGCCCCGGCGGGACCTCATCGACGACTGCGTGCACTGCGGCTTCTGCCTACCCACCTGCCCCACGTACGTGCTGTGGGGCGAGGAGATGGACTCGCCGCGCGGGCGCATCTACCTGATGGAGGAGGGGCTCGACGGCGAACCGCTGAGCCCGTCCATGGTGCGGCACTTCGACCGCTGCCTGGGCTGCATGGCCTGCGTGACCGCGTGCCCGTCCGGGGTCCGCTACGACCGGCTGATCGAGGACACCCGGCAGCAGGTGGAACGCCGGCATCCCCGGCCGCGCCGCGAGCGGCTGCTGCGGACCGCCATCTTCCAGGTGTTCCCGTACCCGCGCCGGCTGCGGCTGCTGCGCGGGCCGCTGCGGGCGTACCAGGCCAGCGGCCTGCGGCAGCTGGTGCGGCGCAGCGGCCTGGCGGCGCGGCTGGCCCCGACGCTGGCCACCCTCGAATCGCTGGCCCCCACGCTCGGCCGCCCGGCCCGGCTGCCGGCGCGGCTGCCGGCGTACGGCCGGCGGCGGGCGCGGGTCGGCATGCTCACCGGCTGCGTGCAGCGCGCGTTCTTCCCCGACGTCAACGCGGCCACCGCCCGGGTCCTCGCCGCGGAGGGCTGCGAGGTGGTCATCCTCCCGGACCGGCAGGGCTGCTGCGGCGCGTTGAGCGTCCACAACGGGCGCGCGGAGGAGGCGCGGCGGTTCGCCCGGGCGCTGATCGACGCCTTCGACGCCGCCGGCCTCGACCGGTTCGTGGTCAACGCGGCCGGCTGCGGGTCGTCGCTGAAGGAGTACGGCGAGCTGCTCCGCGACGACCCGGCGTACGCCGAGCGGGCGGCGGCCTTCGCCGCCAAGGTACGCGACCTGGCCGAGCTGCTCGTCGAGCTGGGCCCGGTCGCCCGGCGGCACCCGTTGCCGGTGACCGTCGCCTACCACGACGCCTGCCACCTGGCGCACGCCCAGGGGGTGCGGGCACAGCCCCGCGAGCTGCTGCGCGCGATCCCCGGGCTGGAGCTGCGGGAGATCGCCGACCCGGAGATCTGCTGCGGATCGGCCGGCGTGTGGAACGTGCTCAACCCGGAGCCGGCGGCGCAACTCGGGGAGCGCAAGGCCCGCGACGTCCTGGCCACCGGCGCCGAGCTGCTCGTCACCGCCAACCCGGGCTGCCTGATGCAGGTGGCCGCCGCGGTCGGGCGGCTCGGCGGCCGGGTCGCCCTCGCCCACACCGCGCAGGTGCTGGACGCCTCGATCCGGGCCCGACCAGTGACCGACCTGGTGCCGTGACACCCCTCCCGCCTGAACGGGAGGGGTGCCGTCGGTGAATTCGACCGATCAGAAGGTGACCAGCGGGTCGCCCACGAAGTCGGCGATGAAGTTGACGAAGAAGAAACCGAAGAACAGCACATTGATGATGAGCAGTGCGTAGTGCCACGCCCGGGGGCGCGCCGCGCGGGGCAGCCGGCGGTTCAGGTAGATCAGCATGAACGGGAAGATCAGCGCGCCCAGATTGGACATGTTCGCCGACCACTGCACCAGGCTGACCGGCAGCGCGAGGTGCAGGACGCCAGCGATGATCACCAGCAGCAGGAGCATGAACGGGTAGTAGAACCTTCGGGGGTCGCCCTCCAACAGGCGGCGCAGCCGGGGACTGGTGGCGTGCGCGGCGTCCGTGGTCACCCGGACCATCGCCTCGAAGATGCCGAGCTGGGTGCTGAACAGGATCAGCACGCCGATCAGCAGCATGCCGTAGAACATCACCTGGCCGTACTCGGGTTCGAGCGCGGTGGCCACGAAGGTGGGCACGGTGGCCGTGGTCGGCGTCTCGCCGGACAGCTCCACCGCCTGCGCCATGAGGATGGTGGGCAGCAGCATGCCCAGCATGGCACCGACGAAGAAGATGCCCCACATGTCGGTGAGCAGCAGCCGGTACCAGCGCTTCCAGCGGGCGGCGTTGGCGGCGTCGTCCGGGAAGGTGACGCCGCTGGCGAGCAGCTCGCGCCGGTCGCCGCGCAGGCCGGAGATGTAGCCGGTGCGGTAGCCCATGCCGTAGCCCTTGTCCCGGTAGTGACCCATCACGTACCAGTTCAGGCCGGAGGCGAGGGCGGTGAAGCCGGCCAGCCCGCCCAGCTGGGTCGCGGTGATGCCGGCCGGTGGCGCGGCCGGGGTGAAGAACCCGCGGATGCCCTCCCACCACAGGCTGCCCGGCACCACGAGCAGGGTGATGAACAGCAGAGCGACCAGGATCGTGCCGACCATCAGCCAGTTGGCCAGCTCCAGCGTGCGGCTGATCCGTCGGGCCGCCGCCGTGATGAGGAAGACCAGCACCAGCAGGCCGATCGCCCAGAGCCGCGGCTCCTCGGCGCCGGACGGTGGCACCTCGCCGTGGACCAGCGCGTACAGGCCCTGCCCGGCGGACGCGGCCCAGCCGCCGGCGATGAACGCGAAGATGACCAGGAACACCGACAACGGCACCCACAACAGGTAGCCGGGCGGCACCCGCCCCCAGCCGACGACGGGCGCCTCGCCGGTGGCCATCACGTACCGGGACGACTCGACGTTGTAGAACGTCTGCAGCACGGCCGACACGAGGATCACCCAGCCGACCCCGACGAAGCCGAACTGGCCCACCGCCTGCGGGCCGAGCAGCCATTCCCCGCTGCCGATGGAGATGCCGAGGGCGATCAGACTGGGGCCGAGCGCGTACTTGAACAGTTGCGGAAGCCCGAGCTTGCGAACGCCGAACACCTCTTCCGGCTCGGGCAGGTCCGCCACGGCCAGCGGAGGACGGCTCTTTCCCAGTTGATAGGTGCGGACGTCCGGGGCCTCAGTTACTTCGGTCATGAAGAACCTCCTTATGGGAAGGGCCCCCCTGATCAATCGTCATACTTCGTTAACCCGGAAGCAATAACTGATCTGTAGAAGACGATTCGCTGATCATTTTCGGGACGCGCCGAAAATGATCGCCGGACCGCGCCGACGACCCCGCCGCCGCGGTGCCGTGGCCGTACGTCCCGGGTTCCGGCGCGACCGGAGCCGGTCAGTAGGTAGGGATTTCCCCGATTCGTCGACGGCGGTCCGAACGTTAGCGTCGGGGCGTGCCGAACCGTCCGACGGTGGCGGTCGCGGTGGCGACCGGTGGGCGGCCGGGCCGATCCGGCCGGCGGCGGTGCGAGCCCGGAGCCGGTCTCTTCGACGTGGACGAGAGCGAGGGGTGGTCATGCGACGGTGGATAGCGCCGGCGGCCTTGGCGGTCGTGCTGGCTCTGACCGGATGCGGCGGCTCGGAGGAGCCGCAAGGGTCGCCCGGGGCGGCGGAGGAAATCGACGGCGGCGACGGCCTCATCGAGGGGGACGGGGCGGCCGTCGAGCGCCCGTCCTGCCCGTTCACCCCGGAGCGTGCCTCGCAACTCGTCGGGCGGACGATGAACGCGGACGGCAACTGCCTGTTCCGCGACGGCAACGGCGTCGCCATCCTGACCATCACCCTCGCGTCCGAGGTGGCCGGTCAGGCCACCTACGACTACAGCAGGGAACAGGCCGGGAAGCGGTTCGAGCGGGTGTCCGACGTGGACAAGGGCGACCAGGGGTACCTCGCCACCGGCGGGACCGAGGCCGAGGCCGTGGTGATCAGCAAGGCGGGCGCGTACACGGTGCAGATCAGCAGCTTCCACGACGACGCCGGCGCCAACGAGGCGCTGCTGCGCAAGCTGGTCGACGCGATCCCCGCCTGATCCCGACAGCCGGCGGCCGGGGCGGCCGACGCCGCCCCGGCCGCGCTGTCATGGTCAATCCGCGGCGGTGTCCCAGCCGTAGTCGGGCAGGTCGAAGAAGTCGTCCCCGTCGACCCGGTCCACCGTGCCGTCGGCCAGTCCGGCGAGCAACGACTCCACCCCGGTCCGGACGCTCTCCACCAGCATGCCGTGCTGCTTCTGACCCAGGTCGTCCTGCTGGCCGCGCACCTCGAACAGCACCGTCCCGGTGCCGTTCAGGGCGAACGCGGACCGGCCTTGACCCGCGTACTCGCGGGCGTCCGGGTGGAAGTACCGGCCCACCGCGGCCAGCTTGGACTGGTTGCCGTACTTCGCCATCAGGCCGTTGGCCACGGTGAGGGCGTACCGGCGGGACTTGTCCTGGTCGAGCGCCGGCCAGGCGGCCCGGTACGCGGCGCCGTCCTGCACGCCCAGCGGCGGGTAGTCCAGCGACACGGAGATCAGCCGGCCGTCCTGCTCGCCGCCGGTGAGCCGGTCGCACGGGCCCATGTGGTGCAGGTCGACGTACGCGTCGACGGCGCCCTTCTCGGCGCGCAGCCCGACGTAGACGTCCCGAATCGCGCGCGACTCGGGGGAGAGGAAGAACCCGGCGTCGGTGTCCCGCCCGGGCAGGTCGGCGGCCCGCGGAACGTAGTCGAGGTCGGGGTTGAAGTCCCGGTTGAGGTCGTAGCCGGGCAGGTCGATGCCGTCCCCGCTGAGCCGGTGGTACCAGGCGCGGGGTGCGCCGGCCAACTGCGGGAACTGCGCCACGGTCTCGTCCCAGGACCGCACGTTCATCCGCCGGTTGAGTTCCCCGCCGTCGGGGTTGACCATCGGCATCGCCACGAAGGTGATCTCGTTCAGGATCCTCCGGGTCTGCGCGTCGCCGCTGCTGCCGAGGTGCTTGAGGATCCCGAGCAGGGCCTCGGTGCCGGTGCGCTCGTTGCCGTGGATGGCGCTGGTGACCAGCAGCACCTTGTCGCCGGTGCCGACCCGGGCCGCCCACAGCTCCCGGCTCTGCGGGGAGTGCCCGACCACCTCGACGTCCACCCGTCCGCCGCTGGTCTGTTCGATCTGCGCCAACCGCTGGCCCACCTGCTCGTGGTTGCTCCAGCCGGACCAGGACGGGTCGTCGGCGGTCCGGCAGCTGCCCTCACCCGGCCCCTCGGGCGCGGCGGCCGAGACGGGCGGGGCGGCGAGGATCGAGCCGGCCAGCGCCGTCAGCGCGACGGCGGCCAGCGCCTTCCGGGGCCGGAGAATCGTCGGCGTCGAATGAAACTGCACGCGTGCTCCTTTCCTGGACCCACGCCGGCGCCGGGCGCGGACCGGATCGGGGAGCGCCCGGGAGTAATCACCGGTGGGTTGGGTCGATCCTTTCCGGCGGGTGGCCGGGATGCAACGGAATCCTTCGATTTTTCTGAGGTCTGTGCACAATTCCTACGATTGCCGGAATGCCGGGGCGGTCGCGCGCCGGCGAAGCCGACAATCGTCCCACCCGCATTGTCCGGGCCCGAGAACGCCGACCGCGGCGGACGCACTTTCGCCGTTCGCCGCCGCCCGCACCGCCGGTCGCGCCATGATGGCCGCGGAGCCACCCCGGCGGGCCCCCGCGTGCCGGTGACGGATGAACGGGGGAGTGACGTGCAGGACGTGTCGGTCGAACCGGTGGCCGCCGAGGCCCGGTCGGCGGGCCTGGCCGACGTGGTGTGGGAGAACGCCGAGGCGGCGCCCGAGGCGGTGCAGTTCCTGCGCCCGGACCCGGTGCCCCGGTCCTGGCCGGCGCCGCGTCCGCTGCGTACCGGGCCGCAGCCGGTCACCTGTCAGCAGTTCCGCGACGACGTGCTCGCCCTCGCCCGCGGGTTCGTCGCCGCCGGCATCGGCCACGGCGACCGGGTGGCCCTGATGAGCCGCACCCGCTACGAGTGGACGCTCGTCGACTATGCCCTGTGGTCGATCGGCGCGGTCACCGTGCCGATCTACGACACCTCCAGCGCCGACCAGTTGCGGTGGATCCTCACCGACTCCGGCGCCGTCGGCTGCGTGCTGGAGACCGGCGAGCACGCCGGGATGCTCGCCGGCCTCCGCGACGACCTGCCGGCGCTGCGCCGGGTGTGGCGGATCGACGGCGGCGACCTGATCGCCCTGGCCGGGGAGGGCCGCGCCGTCGACGACGCGCGGGCGGAGGCCCGCCGCCGCGCGGTGACCGGCGGGGACGTCGCGACCATCGTGTACACCAGCGGCACCACCGGACGGCCGAAGGGCTGCGTACTGACCCACCGCAACATCCACTGCGACGTCATCGGCGCGACAGAGGTGCTGCGGGACCTGCTGCACCCGGGCGCCTCGACGGTGTTGTTCCTGCCGCTGGCGCACGCGTTCGCCCGGCTGATCCAGGTCGGCATGGTGCACAGCCGGGCGACCATGGTGCACAGCGCCGACATGAGCGGCGTCCTCGACCAGCTGCGGAAGTACCGGCCGACGTTCATCCTGGCGGTGCCGCGGATGTTCGAGAAGATGTACAACCGGGCGCGGCAGAAGGCCGACGAGGCGAACCGGACGCGACTGTTCGACCTCGCCGACCGGCTGGCGGTGCGCTACAGCCGGGCGCTGGACACCCCGCGCGGCCCGGGGCCGCTGCTGCGCCTGGCGCACGTGATCTTCGAGGTGCTGGCGTACCGGAAGCTGCGCGCGACCCTCGGCGGGCGGTGCCGGCTGGCGATCGTCGGCGGGGCACCGCTGGCGGACCGGCTCGGGCACTTCTTCCGGGGCGCCGGGATGGCCCTGCTGGAGGGGTACGGGTTGACCGAGACGTCACCGGCGTTGACGGTCAATCCGCCGTCGGCCATGCGCATCGGCACCGCCGGCCGCCCGATCCCCGGCGCGCGGGTCCGCGTCGCCCCGGACGGTGAGATCCTCGTGCACGGCCCGATGATCTTCCCCGGCTACTGGAACAACCCCGACGCCACCCGGGAGACGTTCACCAGCGACGGCTGGTTGCGCACCGGCGACCTCGGCGGCCTCGACGAGGACGGCTACCTGCGGATCACCGGCCGGAAGAAGGAGATCATGGTGACGGCGGCCGGAAAGAACCTCGCACCCGCGCCGATCGAGGACGCGATCCGCGAGCATCCGCTGGTCAGTCAGGTGATGCTGGTCGGCGACGGCCGCCCGTACGTGGCCGCGCTGGTCACCGTCGACGAGCACGCCTGGACGCGGTGGCGCGCCGCACGCGGCCTGCCCGACGTGCCGGTGGCCGAGCTGCGCGACAACCCGGAGCTGCGCGGCGAGATCCAGTCCGCCGTCGACCGGGCGAACGCGACAGTGTCCCGGGCGGAGCAGGTCAAGACGTTCCGGATCCTGCACCGCGACCTCACCGAGGCCGAGGGCGAACTCACCCCCACGTTGAAGATCAAACGGGAGGCGGTGGCGACGCGCTACGCCGACGACGTCGAGGCGCTGTACCGGGGCCACTGACCCACCGCCCGGCGCTGCAAGGTCAGCCGGGAGCGTGCCGCGACCGGTCCGGTGCCGGGCCGACCCGGTCGAGGGTGTCGGCGAGGTCGGCGAGCCACAGGTCGACCTCCACGAGGTGGCGCACCGGAAGCGGACCGCCGGCCCCGTCGAGCACCGGACGGATTCGGTCGAGAGCGTCCGGGCAGCGCGCCGGGGTGACCGCCGGATGGGGACTTCCGCCCACAGCGAGCCGCTGCGCGGCCTCCCGGTACGCCGAGTGCAGCCGCTGCGCGGACTCCCGCAGCAGCGCCGCCGCCCCCGGCCACCCGGCCAGGCAGCCGGGTGGGTTGCGGCGCAACAGCGACTCCGCGCCCCGGACCACGTGGTGCCCGGCGGCCAGCACGCCCTGCCAGTCGACCTGGCCGAGCCGCGGGTCGGGCCGCTCGCTGTGGTACTGGAGGTAGGAGGCGTCGGCCAGCACCAGCGCCCGGCGCGCCCGCCCGAGGGCCGGCTCCGGCGAGCCGTCGCCGAGCACCGCCTCGACCGTCCGCCCGATCACCTCCGCGCCGGCCGCCAACTGGCCGGCGGTGTTGCGGCGCAGGTCGTGGCCCGCTCCCCGGGGCCAGAGCAGCACCCCGGCGAGCACCCCGACCGCCCCGCCGAGCAGGACGTCCACCAGACGGACCTCGGCGAGCCGCCAGCCCTCGGGCGCGAGCTGCGCGAAGACGAAGGTGAGCAGCACGGTGAACATCGCCTGCGCCCAGGCCGGGCCGAGCAGCCGGCCGACCGAGAAGGCGAGCACCATGGCCACCGGCAGCGTGGCGACGTAGATCACCGAAACGTCGGTGAGGAACATCAGCGCGCCGCTGGCGGCGGCGCCGGCGATCGTGCCCAGCAGCGCCGGCCGCAAGGCGGTACGGGTGTCGGCGGCCGAGGTGCGCAGGACGGTGAGGGTGGCGAGCAGCGTCCAGAAGCCGTGCTGGAGCTCCAACGTCCCGGCGACCACCCGGGCGGCGGCCAGCGCCACCGCCAGGCGCAGCGCCGTCTGCACCGGGGCGGCGCGCAGGGTCAGGTGGGCCCGCAACTGCCGCCAGTACCACACCCACTGCCCGTGTCGGCCGTCGTCCAGCAACGCCGGGTCGGCGGCCGCCGCGCCACCCGCCGGCGAGCGGGCGGCCACCGGTGCGGCGGTGGCGAGGAGCCGGACCTGGTCGGCGAGGGCCAACGCGGTCGCGTCCCGGCACATCCGGGCCAGGTCCGGCGGCTCGTGCGGACCGGCCGGGTAGCCCGCCTCGGCCTGCCGGATCGCCGTCGCCAGGTCGTCCAGCGGCACCGGCGGCCCGTCCGGAAGGAGGCCTCGCCCGGCGGCGCGGGTCGTCTCGGCGCAGCGGCGCAGCAGGCGTGCCGCCTCGAGGTCGCGGACCGGTGCCGCCGCGGCCAGCCGGTCGGCGGTCACCAGGATCTCCTGCGCGGCCGCCGCTCCGGCCCGCAGCGTCCGGTCACCCGCACCGGCCGAGGTCGGCCGCTGCGGCGCGGGCAGGTCGGCGATCCGCAGGCCAGCCACCGCCGCAGCCGCCCGGTCGTGCAGCGCGTCCAGGTCGTGCCGCGCGTCCCGGTCGTGCCGCGCGTCCCGGTCGCGCGGCTCGCCGGTCGGGCCGGTGAGCGCGGCAGCCGTCGCGTCCAGCAGTGCCGCGAGCCGGTCCGCCGCCCCGGCGAGCCGGTGCCGGTAGGAGACCGGGGCCGGGTCGGGCCAGAGCACCACCTCGGCGGCGGCGAGCAGCGCCACCCCGAGGGTCACGCCGCCCAGCCGGGCCGGCAGGCTCGCCGGCTGGTACGGCGGGAACGAGGCCAGGATGTAGAAGAGCTGGAACGCGCTGGCCAGGCCGAGCAGGCGCGGACCGCCGACCCCGACGAACACCACGGCGAACCCGACGACCAGCATCCCGGCGGCGGCCGCCCAGGTGTTGCCGGCCAGCACGGTGCCCGCGACGATCAGCGCCCAGGCCACCGGAAGCGCCGCGAGCAGGGTCCCGGCCCGCTCCCGGGCACCGCCGGGCAGCTGGACGAACATCCCGGTCGCGATGGTGCCGAACAGCGCGTACGTGGCCAGGACCGGGTTGCCGAGGCCGTACCGGCAGGCGTAGAAGACGCCGGCGGCGACCAGGGTCAGCCGGGCCGCCCGGCGCAGCACCGCGTACCCCGGGTCACGCCGGCGGAGCCGGTCCAGGAGGCTGGTTCCGAGCACGCCTGCCCCCCGGGTTCGTCGTCCGCACCTCCGGCCACCCATCATCGCGCGAACCACCCGCCGCCGAATGGCATTGCCGGCAACCGCGGGGGCCCGGTCAGACTGGCGCGCCGCCAGGGGGGCGGCCGGACGGGCCGCTGTGCCGGCCGGGGGATCGCCCAGGTAGGTGCCCGGTCAGGCGGGCTGGTCCAGGATGGCGCTGAACCGCTCCTCGGCCAGATCGAGCTGGTCGAGGATGTGCTGCTTGACCGGGGCGGACAGCGGGGTGTCCGGGCGGGTGACGAGGTCGCGGAAGACCGGCACCAGCGGCCGGTACTTCGCCGCCGACGACGCCACCTTCGGGCCGACCGTGTGGATCACGCCCACCCCGTTGTCCGTGAAGTCGGAGACCTTGATGACCCGGGCCCACGGCTCGCCCTCCAGGCTCGCCGCCACGTGCTCGCGGTACTGCTCGTGCCGGTCGCGCCCCGGGTCGTACGCCGGATTGGTGACCGCCGCGACCAGGCGGGCCACCCGGGGGCCGAACCGGTCGGCGAGGGTGGCCAGCGCCGCCGTCGTCGGGTCGTCGACCTCCGCGTCGCCGGCCAGTTCGTCCGGGTGGTCCTCGACCGCGTCGTGCAGCAGCCCGGCGACGATCACGTCGACGTCGCGCACCTGGTAGTGGTGCATCATCCGGATCGCCACCCGCAGCAGGTGGTTGAGGTACGGCTCGCGTACCCGCCGGTCGTCGCGGTGCAGGTCGGCGGCGAGGTCGAGGGCGGCGGTGAGCCGCTGCCGGGCGGGTTCGTCGAACGCCCGGATCTCCAGCCGGAACCGTTCCAGCAGGCCGGGTTCGCCGTGGATCTCGGTGATCGCGTGCATCGGCATGGTGGCCAGGTACGCGGGGAAGTCCATGCGTCACTTATAGCGGATCTTCACCACGGGCTCGGCTCGGCGGTCGGCCACCGGACGGGCGGGGCCGGCGGCCGCCGCCTCGGTGTGCATACGCGCACGTCAGCCCAGTGGTTCGAGCGCGAATCTCCCCCAGGCGACGAAACCGAGCAGGCCGATGAACATCAGGTCGCCGAGCAGGTAGCCCCACTCGCTGCGGCGGAATCGGGTCGTCCCCGCACCTGCCATCACCAGCATCAGGCCGGACGCGGCCAACGGCACGAGCACGACAGCCACGTCGACGACAGCGGGCAGGACCAGGCCGAGGGCGCCGATGATCTTGATGGTGCCGATCGCCTTGATGTGCCCGCGGCCGAAGTCGTCCACCCAGTGCTGGCTGGCTCCGAACGAGCGGAACCGCTCCTTCGTCAGCACGACCTGACTGACCCCACCGATGACGAACCCGGTCGCGACAATGGCGGTCACTAACCACAGTGCGGTGTGCACGACAGCTCCTCACATCCGTTACCTCGCCTCCCCGAGGCGCGTCGTAGGTGTGACGGAGCCCAGCCACGAGAGGTAACAACGATGACGCCGGACACGCAACTGGCAGCCGTGTTCGAGGCCGAGCGAGCGCGCCTGGTGGCCCTGGCCCATCGGATGCTCGGATCCCGCGCGGACGCCGAGGATGCCGTCCAGGAGGTGTGGCTGCGCCTGGTCCGCCACGATCCGGCGTCGATCGACAATCTCCGTGGCTGGCTGACGACAGTGGCGGCGCGGATCTGTATCGACGTGCTGCGCGCCCGCACGCACCGCCCGCTCCCGGCGGATGAGCCCAACCTGCCCGAGTTCACGGTCAGCGAGGACGTCGAATCCCCCGATGACGCGGCAGCGGCCAACGACGCGGTGGGCCTCGCACTGCTCGTGGTGCTCGAGGCTCTGGGGCCCGACGAACGGCTGGCGTTCGTGCTCCACGACATCTTCGCGGTGCCGTTCAAGGACATCGCCGAGATCCTCGGCACCTCACCGGCCGCGGCCAAGATGATGGCGAGCCGCGCTCGCGGCAAGGTGCGCGGCGCCGACCTTCCCAGCGACGGCCGCCGACGCCAACGCCAGGTGGTCGACGCCTTCCTGGCCGCTGCCCGGAACGGGGACTTCGAAGCCCTACTGCGGGTACTCGACCCACAGATCACGTGGCGGTCGTACACCCCGGGCGGAGTGGTGGTGAAGATCGGCGCCACCGAGGTGATCGCCGCCGCCGAACGTGGGGCCCACGCCTCGGTCGTGGCACGCCGCGTCCTGGTCAACGGGGAGCCGGGCATCATGACCTGGAGCCGCACCGGAGCGCCGCTCAGCGTGATGGCGTGCAGCGTACGCGGTGGACGCATCGTCGAGGTCGTGGCTCTGGTCGACCCGCGCCGGCTGGCGTCCATGCCCACGCCGCCCTGCCGGCCTGCCGGGACCGACGACTAGACCGCAGCGGCGCAGCGCCCGACGCCCGGGTCGTCGCGCCTGGTCACATCCGCTCGCCCGGCAACCGGCTGGCCTGCTCGATCCAGGAGCGCAGCTGGTCCTCGTCCAGTTCCTCATCCTGGCGGATGTCGAGATAGCGCACCTCGTCGTGCTTGGACGACTTCGGCGGCATGGGATCGAGCGAGGTCCCTTTCAGGAACTGCACCTGCACGTAGTTCGTGTAGCAGCGGAACGACAGGAACCAGCCCTCGCCCTTGAGCCCGTAGAACGGCTGGTTCCACTTCACGGCCTTGCGCACGCCGGCGACGGTGCGCACGATGAGCTCGTCCAGGCGCTGTCCGACGTCTCGTTTCCAGCCGGGCATGGCAGCGAGGTAGTCCCGCACCGGCCCGCTTCCTTCACCCTTGGGGATCTGGGGATTGCCGCCGGAGAGCAACGTCGGCCCCGCGTCGTGCTTCTTGTCATCGGTCATGAGTGACACTTCCCTGTGCGGTCCGCGACATCCGGAAAGGGACGTCGACGTAGCGCGATGCAACCTGGCGACAGCGTGAAACCGCGGAAACCGTGGTCGGCGCCGGCGAGCCAAGGGCTGCCATCACCGCACGCTAACAACGGGTCAGGACCTCGGCAAAAGCGAGAGCACACCGATTGGCCCTGCCCTGCCTTCCGGGTTGCTCATACCGTCCAGTCCGACGGTTCGGTGCGGTACGGCGGCAACGCCGGCGACTTCCTGGCCGCCGGGGTGCGGGTGGTCGCGGTCGGGTCCGCGCTGGCCGACCCCGACCAGTTGGACCGGCTGGCGGAACTGGCCCGCGCCGGCGAGGCCCCGGGAACGGCGGCCCGCTGAGGACCTCGACCACCCACCGACCTTTCCGGCCGGCGGGTCAGGAGCGGTCGGTGAGGGCGCCGGTGACCCGGACCGCCTTGACGATGGCCGGGATCGAACCGATCAGCAGCACCACGCCCCAGACCAGGGCGACCACCGCGAAGACCAGCGCGCCGATGTCGTCCAGGATGCTGACCAGGATCACCGGCACCAGCCGGTGCAGGAACTCCAGCACCACCGTGCAGAGCAGCGTGGTCAGCACCAGCGCGACCAGGCCCTTGTTCTGCGCGAAGCGCGGTTGCGCGGCCAGCAGCAGCCCGGCCCAGGCGAGCTTGAGCAGCAGCACCAGCCCGAGCAGCAGCGCCGCCTCACCGACCGGGAAGAACCCCCACAGCGCCAGGTACGCCAGGGTGCCGAACGGCGCGGCCAGGAAGAGCGACACCATCACGGACAGCTCGACGAACGCCACCAGCAGCGCGACCAGCGACACGAGGATCAGCACGATCGCGAAGACCAGGGTGGCCACCCCCTGCACCCGGCCCTGGACGCGGTCGGACAGCAGCAGGCTCAGGCAGAACAGCCCGGTGGTCCAGACCGCCACCGCGTCGACCAGCGCCAGGTAGCTGGTGCCGCGGCCGGACGGCTCGGTCACCCCGGAGACCTCGCCGAGTTCCACGTCCAGCGCTCCGGCGCTGTCCCGCAGCGCCGCACCGGCGTCCCCGCCGCCGGTGAGCAGCCCGGCGCCCAGCTCCACGGCGATGGCCAGCACCACCGCCAGCATCGCCAGCAGCAGGAACGGCTTGCGCAACTCGCCCATCGGGAGCTCCTCCTCGCGGCGGTCAGGACGGGGCGACGGTGACCGTGCAGGTGCCCAGGCCCGGGCAGCCCAGCAGGACGGTGGTCGGCCGGTCCACCGCCACCCGGACCACCGCGCCGTCGGCGGCCGGCTCGACGTCGTCCCGCACCGTGACGTCGACGTCGCCGGGGGCCGGCGCCTCGACGGTGAACCGGGCCGGGCTGCGCAGGACCAGCGTGCGCAGCCCACCCGGGTCGGCGACCCGCAGCGCGCAGCCGCCGGTGAAGACCAGCCGGCCGGGCTCGACCGCGCACTCCGCGGCGACCGCCGCCGGGTCCACCGCGGCCTGCTCGCCGCCGAGCCGGCCGAGCCGGTCGACCAGGCCCGGCCGGTCCGTCGGGTCGCCCCGGTCGTCCCGGCCGCCGGCCACCGCGACGGCGAAGAGCGCCACCAGCAGTACGCCGAGCAGCGCCAGCAGCGCCTTCTGCCGGCCGCTCACGACGGCACTCCGCTGCGCTGCGTGCCGTCATGAGGCACCTTCGCGCTGAGCCTGGTGATTCGCTCGCTCCGCTCGCTCACGACGGCCCCGTCGCGTCGAGCCCGATTCGCTCGCTCATCGGGTGTCCGCCGGGGCGACCTCGGTGAACCGGATCGCGTCGATCCCGGCGAAGTACAGGTCGGTGCCCTGCGTCTTGCCGACCACCACCAGCGTGATCCGGTGCGGGCCCGGGCCGAGCCGGATCGTGCCCACGTCGAGCCAGTCCGTGCGGACCACGGTCGGGCTGAAGCCGAGGAAGATGCCGCCGACCTGGACGCCGTCGATGGTGAACACCGTGTTGGCGTAGTCGAACGAGGTGGTCCGGACGGTGGCGAACCGCCAGGTGGCGTCCGCGGGCAGGGTCACCGTGACGGTGACCTGGTCACCGATCGCCCGGCCCTGGAAGAACAGTTGGGTGTCCTGCGACCAGACCACCCCACAGCAGTTCGGCTGCCGCACCACGGTGGCCGCCGCACCCCGCGGTGACAGCACCATCGCCCCATCGACCAGATCCTCCGCCTCCACGGTGACCACCCGCGGCTCACCCGGCGGCGCCGGGTCGCCGTCCCGGGTGACCAGGAAGACCACCACCGCCGAGGCGAGCAGCACCAGCGCCGCCGCGGCGGCGACCCACGGCCACGGGCTGCGCCGGGTCGGGGTGACCGCCCGGACCTCGTAGGTGACCCGCCCGCTGGAGCGGGAACTCTCCTCCGGCGCGGTGTTCGCCGAGTACGCGAACCCGGTCATGTCGTAGCGACGCGGCGCGGTGCCCGCCGGTACGACCAACCGGACCAGGAACGACACCGAGCCCTGCCCGGGCACCACCCGCTGCGGTTCGGTGACGGTGAACCAGGAGCGTTGGCTGCCCTCGCCGGGCGCCACGTCGAAGACGACGGTGTCCGGCGCGGCGCCGGGGTTGGAGACGGTAAAGGTCAGCTCCCCGGTGTTGCGGGCGTCCAGGGTGAACTGCTCGGCGGCCGCGACGACCGCCCACTCGGTGGTCATGAGGGCTCCTCTGCGACGACGATCTCGACGGTGGTCGACGCGGGCTTCTCCGCCTCGACGATGCGGGTGACCACGGCGAGCTGCTGCGCGGTGGCGGCCGCCGGCACCCGCACCACCACGTGGAACGGCCGGTCGGCCGGCTCGGCCAGCACGAAGCCGCGTAGCCCGGTCGCCACCTCCAGCGCGCGGCGCAGCCCGTACGGGGTGCCGCGCCAGCGGGCCAGCAGCGCGCCGTGCGCCACCAGGTCCCGCAGCCGGCCCGGCGGCAGCGGCAGCGGGGCGTCCGGTCGGGGCGAGGCCACCACGTGGTCCATCGCCACCCAGCGGGCCAGCGCGACGACCATCGCGTCCGGCGTCCGGTACGGGGCGAAGAGCGCGTCGACGTCGGCCAGCACCGCCTCGTCCGGGGCGTGCAGCGCCTCCATCACGTCCAGCAGCGCCCACAGCACGCTGCCCGGCACGCACGCCCGCTGGTACGCCGCGGGTAGCAGCCGCTCAATCGCCGCGCGTCGCATCCTGCCGCACCACCTCGATGTCGTGCTCGCCGGAGCAGAGCAGCCAGGTGTCGGGAACGGTCACCACGTCCGCGGTGGCCTGGTTGGCGCTCGCCGCCCAGTCGACGGCGTCGCCGCTGCGGTACACCCCGCGTTCGCCGCCGGCCAGGATCAGCCGGTCCGGGCCGGCGGTGGCGGCGATCGCGTCCACCGGCAGGAACCGGGTGCGGTCCCGCAGCGGCAGCCCGCAGTTGACCATCACCGGTGCCCACTGCGGCTGCGCGGCCAGGGTGTCCAGCCGGACCACCCCGCCGCTCTGCGTGGCGGCGACCGCGAGCGGTCCGGCGAAGGCCAGGTCCCGGCAGGTGCCGCCGATCCAGCCGGTCTGCACCGCCTGCCACTGCACGTCCGACTCGAACAGCCGGGTGCGGTAACAGCCCTGGCCGGGTTTCTTCGGGTCCGGCTCGCCGGTGCCGCTCCACAGCAGCGTCGCCGGGCCGTCGTACTGCACGGCGAGGACGCGGTTGTCCACGTTGGCCAGACCGACGTGGCCGAAGGTGCCGGGCCGGCCGGCCGCGGTGGACAGGTAGACGCCGAAGCCGGCCTGGGCGGCCACCGCCACGCCGGGCGCGCCGCGTTCGGAGACGAACGCGCGGACCGCGTAGAAGCCGCGGTCGGCGTCGGCCGGGTCGACCAGGATCTGCAGCGGCACCGCGCCGGGCAGCAGGGACACCTCGTAGAGCCCGGTGTCGGTGGCGACCAGCAGCGCGCCGGCGCCGTCCCGGTCGATCCAGGCCAGGTCGGTGATCCGGGAGGCCAGGTCGGTCAGCAGCGACCAGCTCTCGCCCAGGTCGGTGCTCAGGTGCACCCGCGAGCCGCCGCCGGCGCGCAGCGTGACCGCGGCGACCGCGCCGGGGCGGGGCACGACGCCCGGGCGGGTCGGGGCCGGGGCCGGCGCCACCCGCAGCACCGTCTCGCCGTCGAACCGGCCGGCCGGCTCCCAGCCCGCGCCGGCGTTGGTGGAGCGGAACAGCACCGGCCCGCGCCCGGCGTACCAGGTGCGCGGCTGGTACTGGTCCACCGCCACCGCGCTGACCTGCGCGTCGGGCGCCTCGTCGACCACGAAGCGGACCGACTCGACGTAGCGCACCCCCGGTTCGGCGTGCTCCAGCAGCCGGTACACGTTGGAGGCGCGCAGCGGCTCCCCGAACGCCCAGCCGGTCGGGTTGAGCGGGGTGGGCAGCGGGCTGAGCGTGGAGTGCAGCCGGTCGTGGATGCGGCGGCGGACCGCGTCGGCGTCCTCCTCGCGGCGCACCACCACCCGGGCCCGGATCGACACCGCCTTGTAGCGGGCCCAGCCGGCCCGGCAACTGGTGCCCAGCGCCCGGCGCCGGTCCAGGTCGGCCTCGACCCGGGCCCGGGCCTCCTCGACCTCGTGCTCGCGCAGCACCGCCACCGGCAGCCGGCCGCCGGGCCGGGCCGCCTCCGGCACGTACGGCACCAGCACCACCTCGACCTCGCCCGGGCGGGCGTAGCTGTAGACGGCGGCGCGGGTGAACGCCCGGGCCCGGGCCACCGCGCCGGAGCCGGCGGCCAGCACCTCGTAGTCCCGGGCGGTCACCGCCCGCTGCTGGGCGAAGAATTCGTACGGGCCACGGAGCAGGGCCGACTCCATTGGCTCCAGATCGCGCCCGCCGGTGGCCGGCGCCGGGTTCTCCGCCCGCACCCCGGGCAGCGGGTCGCGCAGGCTGGTCAGGGTGCCGGCCGCCACGTTGCCGGCCGGTCCGCCGCCGGCCCGGTACCAGAGTCGGACCTGCCGCCCGGCCGGCGGCACCGCCGCCACGGTCACCGGCCCACCCGCGCCACCCGAATCCCCTGGCTCGACGGGACCGGTCCCGCCGTCCGGACCGGCCGGATCGCCGGCAGCGGAGCCGCCGGGAGTGGGGTCGCCGGTCGCCTCGGCCGGCGGCGGGTCGCGCAGGTCCAGGGCGGGGGCGAAGGTGACCGTGCCGGAGCAGCGGTCCACCAGGTAGACCTTGGCCTGCGGGCCGACGCCGGCGAAGCTGTCCACCGGCCGCCAGATCTCGAAGGTGCGCCCCTCGTGCTCGCGGGCCGCCGCGCCGAGCTCCACCGATCCGGTCGGCACCTCCACGCCGAGCAGCAGGTCCAGCGGCTCGGCGGTCCGCGCCAGCGGCGCCCGCGCGGCGCGCAGCACCTGGCCGGGCTGCCCGGTGCCGACGCCGAGCAGTTCCGCCTCGACCGGCTCGCAGTGGTGCATCCGGACGGTCACCTCGGCCTGCCCGGCGGGCAGCAGCGCCGGCTCGGTGGTGACGAAGACGACCGGCCGGGGATCGGCGCCCCGGGCCGCCGCGACCCGGGTGCCGGCCGGGATCCGGATCGCCCCCCGCTCGCCGCCGGTCCGGGTGAACCGGACGTCCGCCCAGGCCACCGACGGCGGGTGCCGGGTCACCCCGAGCAGGTTGAGGAACGACACGTACGCCTTCTCCGGCAGCTGGTTCAGCCGGTAGATCATCACCTCGGTGAGGTACGCGAACGCCTCCACCAGGGCGATCCCCGGGTCGTGCGCGGACAGGTCGGTCCAGCCCGGGCAGGACTGGCGGATCCGCTCCCGGGCCTCGGTGACCAGGTCGAGGAAGGTCCGGTCGTCCAGGTGCGGCACGGGCAGGGTCATGACGGCGCTCCCTCCGCGCTCGGGGCTGCGGGCGGGTCGGCCGGTCGGGCGGTCCCGGGTGGTGCGGTGTCGGCCGGCTCGTCGGCGGGCAGCAGGTCGACCGAGAAGACCAGCTGGCCGGGGGCCAGGCTGGCTCGGATCCGGTAGTCCAGCCGAATCACCAGGCGCCACGGGTCGTCCGGGTCCGGGCCGGCGTCCACGTCGATGACCTCGACCCGGGGCTCCCACCGGGCGATGGCCTGCCGGACGTAGTGGATGGCCAGCCCGGCGGTGGTGTCGTCGTTCGGCGCGAAGACCAGCCGGTGCAGCCGGGACCCGTAGCCGGGGCGCATCAGCCGCTCGCCGGGGGTGGTGGACAGCAGCAGGAACAGCGCCTGGCGTACCGTCTCGTCGCCCTCGGTCATGGCCAGCCCGCCGGCCGCGGTCAGCGCGAGCCCGCCGGTGCGACCCGCGTCGAAGCCGGCGCCGACGAACCGGAAGGCCCTCACCGGTCGGCCCCCAGGAACCGCTGGCGCGGATCGCGCACCCGGTGGTGGACCAGGCCCGGCGGGGTGCCGTCGGTGAAACCGTCCAGGTGGGACAGCACCACCCGGTGCCCGTCGATCCGCAGCCAGTCGCTGTAGCCGATTCGCACCCGCAGCGTCCGCGCGCAGGGCTTGATCGTCGGCCCGTAGTTCGGGCAGGCGGTGATCGTGCGCCCCTCCGGGTCGGCGTCCACCAGCACTGGTACACCGGTGACGGTGACCCAGCGTTGCGAGGCCCGGTTCTCCACCCGGCCGTCGTGGTCGCACCTGATCACCGAGTCGCGGTGGATCCAGCGCATCAGCCACCTCCCTCGTGCTGGGCGCGGGCCAGGGTCCGGGCCCGCTCGGCGGCCGTCTCCGCGTCCTCGGCCGCCTCGGCGTGCAGGAAGTCCACGCTGCGGGCCCGGACCACCATCGCCCGGCCGGGCGCGGAGAGCACCAGGTCGCTCGCCGCGTGCAGGGTGGCCAGCTCTGGGGTCAGCTCCAGCCAGCTGCCGCCGTCGGTGGCCAGCCGCAGCCGCCGGCCGGCGTCGTCCACCACGATCGACTGCCCGCCGGCGGTCCGCAGCGACCAGCGGCCCGCCCGCCCCTGGTGGA
>NZ_QGSW01000113.1:0-24563 GCF_003176715.1 Micromonospora sp. S4605 | reverse complement strand
CCGTCCGAAGCCCCCACCCGCCCGGGCGTACGCCGGCCGGTGCGGGTCGCCCGGGTGCCGGTGCCGGCCGCCGACGGCGAGGACGCCGACCTGGCCGCCTACAACCGCTACCTGCAATGGTTGAACGCCAATCCGGGCGCCCGGCCCGGTGACTACCCCGGCTGACCCCGGGTCGGAAGGACGGACGAAGGTGGGCGCAGCCTTTACCCGGTACCGCGTGATCGCCTGGATCGTGGGCGTGGTGCTGATCCTGCTCGTGGTGATCGGCATGCCGCTGAAGTACGGCTTCGACAACCCGGTCGTGGTGGAGACGGTGGGCCCGGCGCACGGTTTCCTCTACATGGTCTACCTGGTGGCCGCGTTCGACCTGTCCCGCCGGGCCGACTGGCCGCTGAAGCGGATGCTCGCCGTGATGCTGGCCGGCACCGTGCCGTTCGTCTCCTTCTACGCCGAGCGGCGGGTCAGCTCCTGGGTCACCGCCGGCCGCGCCGGGGCGGCCACCGAGCCGGCCGTGCCGGCCGCGCGCTGATCCCGGCGCGACCCCCCGAGCGACGGCGCGCGGCCGGCCGGGCACTGACCGGCTCGGCCGCCGCCATTCGGTTCAACGGATCGGCCGCCAGGGGTCCATCGACGCGACCGGTTCCTCCCAGCCGCCGTAGCGGTTCATCTCCCGGGCCCGGCGCAACGCCCGGGACACCTGGCCGAACTGCCGCTCGTCGTCGCTGCTGAACAGCAGCACCTCGGTACCCCGGTGCCAGCCCCACAGCTCGTACGCCGGTGGCCGCCACCGGTCCCCAGCCGCGGCGAGCAGCACCGGCAGCAAAAACACCACCCCGAGGGTGAGGTACGCCCCGGCGGTCAGCCGCTGCAGGCCGCCGGTGAAGCCGAGCAGCAGCCCGACCCCGCCGATCACCGCGCCACTGGCGGCGACCGCGCGCATCGCGACCCGGTCGTGTGGCCCACGGGTGGTGTGCAGGTGGGTCAGCTCGGCGACCCGCCAGGTTCTGCGGCCGACGGTGAACCGGTCGACCGTGACGATGATCCCGGGGCGGGCGTAGAGCAGCGTGTTCTTCTTCGCCGCGCTCACCTTGGCGGGTCGGGGCGGACGCGGCGGTCGGGTCGTGGCGCCATCGTGGTTCACGGCTACCTCCCACGGCTGGTGCGCCGGGTCGGCCGCCGCCGGCACGGGCATCAATGCCCGCCGGCGGGATTCCCGGCTCCGCGCTTCATTGTGTTGCCGCCCCGCCAGCCCGGACCGTCGTTTTCGCCACCCCTGGTGGCGCTGGTCATCGGCGGTCCGCCGGATAGAGCCATCCAAGTCCGTCTTTTCGGTTATAGCGCCCCGACAACCGACGGCATACGCCTGGAACGACGTATCCGACAAGTCCCGTCCTGATCCGAAAAGACCGGTGAGCCTGGCGACGGGCGCAGCGACGCGCCACACACGTGCCGTGACGGCACGTACGCCATCACGGCCCCTTTGCCAACATTCGCCCCGGCTTTCACTGCGGGCCACTCCTGCCCCGGGTTAGGTTGAGCGGGCCCGGCCCGGTCGATCGCCGTCCACCCGGATGGCGCCGGCCCGGGTGCCGCCCGGGGCCTCAGCCGCCCTCGGTGGCCGGTGGGAGAGGAGCCTTCCGCTCTTGTCGTCCCTCAGATACACGCTGCGCGGCCTGGCCGTCACGGTGCTGTCCGTCGCGCTGCTCGCGCCCGCCGCGGTGGCCCGGGCCGAACCGTCCGCCGCGGAACTGACCCGGCGGATCGAGAAGTCCTCGGCCGAACTGGAGCAGGTGGTCGAGGCGTACAACAAGCTCCGGGAGGAGATGAAGGAGAACCGCGCGGCCGTCGCCGGGCTGCAGGAGCGCATCGCGCCGCTGGAGCGGCAGAGCGAACAGAGCCGGGCCGACATCGGCGCGCTGGCGGTGACCGCGTACAAGACCGGCGGCGACCTGAGCACCGCCGACGCGCTGCTGCGGCCCGACTCCGCCGGCACCCTGCTGGACCGGCTCGACGCCATCGACCAGCTCACCCGGCAGCGGCAGCAGCGGATCGCCGGCTTCGCCGCCAGCCAGCGTGCGCTGGTCGCCGAGAAGACCCGACTGGACGTCACGCTCAGCCGGCAGGCGGCCCAGGCCCGGGAGCTGGCGGCCGGGAAGAAGCGCATCGAACGCGACCTGGCCCGCCTCTACGAGCTGCGCCGCCAGGCGTACGGCCGGGCCACCGAGCAGCCCGCCGCGCGGCCGGACAGCGCCGACGACGCACCCGCCATCTCCGGCCGGGCCGGCGTGGCGGTCCGCTACGCCTACGGCGCGCTCGGCAAGCCGTACCGGTGGGGCGCCGACGGCCCGGACGGCTACGACTGCTCCGGTCTCACCTCGGCGGCCTGGCGGGCGGCCGGCAAGTCACTGCCGCACAACACCCGGATGCAGTGGGGCGTGGTGGCCCGGATCAGCCGTGCCGAGTTGCGCCCCGGCGACCTCGTCTTCTACAGCGGTCTCGGCCACGTGGCGCTCTACGTCGGCGGCGGGCAGGTGATCGACGCGCCCAGCGCCGGTCGCAACGTGCTCAAGCGGGGCATGAACCTGATGCCCATCCAGGGCTACGGCCGGGTCCGCTGACCCGCGGGCGACTGTGCCCGGACACGACGAACGGCCAGCGTCCCCCTATCGGACGCCGGCCGTTCGTCGTCAATTACTACCAGCTCAGGCCGCCTGCAGCCCTTCGGCGCGGGCCAGCTCGCGGAGCCGGCCGAGCGCCTGGATCTCCAGCTGGCGGATCCGCTCCCGGGAGAGCGAGAACCGCGAGGCCACCTCGGTGAGCGAGTGCTCCCGGCCGTCCTCCAGCCCGTACCGGGCCCGCATGATGCCGGCCGACCGGTCGTCGAGGTGGTTGAGCAGGCCCTCGATCCGCTGCCGCTCCAGGCCGGTGAGGACGATCTCCTCCGGCGACGGGGCGTCGCTGTCGGCAACCAGGTCACCGAGGTTGGTGTCCCCGTCGTCGCCGACCGGCGTGTCCAGCGACACGGTGTCCTGCGACCACCGGACCAGCTCGTTGACCCGCTCGACGGTGACCCCCAGGGCCGCCGCGATCTGCTCCGGCTCCGGGTCGCTGCCCAGCTCACGGGTGAGCTGCCGGGCCACGTTGCGCATCCGGTTGACGTCCTCGACCAGGTGCACCGGCAGCCGCACGGTGCGCTCCTGCTGGGCGATCGCCCGGCTGATCGCCTGGCGGATCCACCAGGTCGCGTAGGTGGAGAACTTGTAGCCCCGCTCGTAGTCGAACTTCTCGACCGCCCGGACGAGGCCGGTGTTGCCCTCCTGGATCAGGTCCAGCATGGGCATCCCGGACCGCACGTAGCGTCGGGCGATCGACACCACCAGGCGCAGGTTCGCCCGGATGAACAGGTCCTTGGCCCGCTCACCCTCGGCGACCAGCCGCTCCAGCTCGTCCCGTCCGACGCCGGCCGGGGCGCGGTCCTCGGCGAGCAGGTGCTCGGCGTAGAGGCCGGCCTCGATCGCCTTGGAGAGATCGACCTCCTTGGCGGCGTCCAGCAGCGGCGTCCGGGAGATCTCGTGCAGGTAGACGCCGACCAGGTCGCGCTCCTCGGCGACCTCGTCGGTTCGCATGCCGATGTTCTTGTCCACGTTGCCCACGGTCCCCTCGCTAGCGCCGGTTGCCCGGTTCCTTGCCATCCCCACCCGGTTCCTTGCCGTCCCCACGTCCATCAGCCCTCCCCCGTAACTTCCGCCGTGCTCACCGGTGCTGACACCTACACAACAGATGAGACGTGTCGGGGATTCCATGTCGTGAGTCGAAAGTGTCACGAATGCCTGATAATCAGCTGAGAGCACGGTCCATGTTTGCTGTCAGCACCCCGTCGGGCTGCTCATCGGTGGGCACCACACACGGGTTACGGATCGACGGACGCCGGCCGCCCGGTCCATGGCAACACCGCCCGTCCCGGGAGCACAGCGACCCGGGTCACCGCCGCGCTGCGATCCTGGTCACTGCCACATACGCGCGGGCGGCCGGGTCGGTTCATCCACGCCCGTGGTGATACCCCACGGCAGGTTGAACAATCCGGGGCCTCCGGTTATGCCCGGTGCGGCGGGCCGGTCCCGGACGTGTCGGACGACACGTTCCGTGCCGCGCGGGCGGCATGTCCGGGTGACCGGCCCGCGCCGGTTCAGGAGGCGAGCAGGGCGAGCGCGCCGCGTACCTGGTCGGCGGAGCGGGCCAGGGCGGCCCGGGCGACCGACACCTCGGCGCCGGAGACGAGCGACACCAGGGCCGTCTTCAGGTCGCCGTCGGCCTCGTCGATGGCCCGCCGGCAGATCTCCTCCGCGCACCCGGTCGCCTCGACCAGGATCGAGATCATCCGACCCCGCAGCTTCGCGTTGGTGGCCACCATGTCGATCATGAGGTTCGAGTAGACCCGGCCCAACCGCACCATCACAGCGGTGGAGAACGTGTTGAGCACCAGCTTCTGCGCGGTGCCCGCCTTCATCCGGGTCGACCCCGTGATCACCTCGGGGCCGGTGTCCACGCCGATGAAGACGTCGACCGACCGGGCGGCCTCCGCCTCCGGGTTCGCGCAGAGCAGCACCGTCGCGGCCCCGGCGGCCCGGCACGCGGCGAGCGCCCCGAGGACGTACGGGGTGCGCCCGCTCGCGGCCAGGCCGACCACCACGTCACCGGAACGTACGCACTCGGCCGCCTCGGCCGCGCCGGCCCGATCGTCGTCCTCGACGTTCTCCACCGCCTGCCACATGGCGTCCGGGCCGCCGGCCAGGTGGGCGCAGAACCAGTGGCGCGGGGAGTTGAAGGTGGGGGCGAGCTCGGCGACGTCGAGCACGCCCAGCCGGCCGGACGTGCCGGCGCCGAAGTAGTGCACTCGGTGCCCGCCGCGCAGGGCGGTCACCGCGAGGTCGACCGTCTCGGCGATCTCGTCGAGGACGGCGGCGACCGCGCCCGGCACCCGCCGGTCCGCCTCGTTGATCACCGACAGCATCTCGCGGGTCGACATCAGGTCGAGGTCGACGCTGAGCGGGTTGCGACGTTCGGTGGGCGCGCCGACCCGGATCGCCGGCCCGGCCGCCATGGAAGGCGCCTGCTCGTCCGGCTCCACCGCCGTCATGCCCGCCTCCGGCCCGAGCCCACCCGGTGCGACTGGACGGCCTCGGCGGTCGCCTCGAGGGCCTTCCTGGCCCGGGCGCGGTTGCGCGCCGCGACCCCGACGAAGAGACAGTCGACCACGGTGAGCTGGGCCAGCCGGCTGGCCATGGCGCCGGACCGGTAGGTGGTCTCGCGGGCCGCCGTGGTGAGCACGAAGTCGGCGACCTCGGTGATCGGCGAGCGCGGGAAGTTGGTCAGCGCCACCGTCGCCGCGCCCCGGGCGCGCGCCTGCTCCAGTACCTCCACCACGTCGGAGGTGGTGCCGGTGTGCGAGATGCCGACCGCGACGTCACCCCGGCCGAGCAACGCGGCCGAGGTCAGCGCGGTGTGCACGTCCGGGAAGTAGAAGGCGGTGCGGCCGATCCGGTGCAGCTTCTGCTGGAAGTCGGAGGCGACGAAGCCGCTCGCGCCCGCGCCGTAGACGTCGATCCGGCCGGCGTTGACGATCGCGTCCACGACCTGCTCGCAGACCGCCGGGTCGAGCTGCTCGGCCGTCTCCTCGACGGCCCGGGCGTCGTTGAACGCGATGGTCGCGATGATCTGGGCGAGGTCGGCGCCGGGCGGGATGTCGCCGCCGACGACCCGGGCGTCCGGCGGCTCGACCCGGCGGGCGGCCTCGGCGGCCAGCCGGATCCGCAACTGGGGGTAGCCGTCCATGCCGACCGACCGGCAGAACCGGATGACTGTCGCCTCAGACGTCTCGGCGGCGGTGGCGAGGTCGGTGATCGTCCGGCGGGCGGCGTCGGCCGGGTCGGCGACGACCAACCGGGCGACCCGCTGCTCGGCCGGGGACAGCGAGGGGAGCAGGCCGCTGATGTGGACGATCAGCCCACCCGGCTCGTGACTCGCAGAAATCTTCGGACTCTTCGCCACGGATGAAACTTACTTTCATGAGGCGTGAGCGTCAACCATGACTCCGCGTGTTGGCGAAAGTACCGCCAATCGGCGCGCTCCGCTTGACAGCGTGCCACTGCGTAGCAACTTGACAGCGTGCCACCGCCGGACGGCCGGCGCCTCGGCCCACCGGGCCGGACCGGCCTGCCGGTCGGTCGCCGGTCGACCCCCGGGCGGGGACCACTCCACGCCGAACCGCCGCTAGCGTGGGCGGCATGGCGGATCGCAGTGTGCTGGTGACCGGAGGCACGGGTGGGCTCGGCGGTGCGGTCACCGCCGCGTTCGTCGAGGCGGGCTGGCGGGTGGTCGTACCGCAGCGGAGGAGCCCGGCCACGACGGCGGACGGGCCGCTCCGCGTGGTCGCCGACCTGACCGAACCGGCCGGGGCGCAACGCGCGGTCGAGGCCGCCGCCGGCGACCCGGCGGCGCCGCTGCGCGCGGTGGTCAACCTGGTCGGCGGGTACGCCGGCGGCGGCAAGGTGCACGAGACGCCGGTCGACGAGTTCGAGCGGATGCTGACGGTCAACCTGCGCCCCACCCACCTGGTCACCCGGGCGGCCCTGCCGCATCTGGTGTCGGCCGGCGGCGGCGCGGTGGTCTGCGTCTCGTCCCGGGCCGCGGTCGCCCCGTTCGCCGGGGCCGCCGGCTACGTCACCGCCAAGGCCGCGGTGCTCGCCTTCGCCGCCGCGGTGGCCGTCGAGTACCGGTCCGCCGGGGTGCGTTGCAACACCGTGCTGCCGAGCGTCATCGACACCCCGGCCAACCGGGCCGCCCAGCCCGACGCCGACCACTCCCGCTGGGTCGACCCGGCCGAGATCGCCCGGGTGATCCGGTTCCTGGCCTCCGACGAGTCGGCGCCGACCAGCGGCGCCAGCATCCCGGTGTACGGCCGGGCCTGAGCCGCCGGCCCGGGGCGGGTCGGCGGCCGGAGACCCGCTAGGGCACGACCCGCGCCGGCAGCCGTCCCGGCGGCGTGCGGTCGACCGGCCGGGCCGCCGGACCGGCGCCGGCGGGCGGCGGACCGTCCGGCCGCGGTTCGGCCGCCGACAGCCAGCCGGCCAGGTGGTCCTGGATCTGCCGGGACACCTCCTCCGCCGACCGGCCGGCGTCGACCAGCACGAACGTCGGGTACTCGGGCAGCGTCCGGTAGGCGGTGTCGGCCGCGGTGAGATAGCGGATGCTCTCGTGGTCGGTGCCGCGCCGCTCGATCCGCCGGTACGCCTCGGCCGGGTCGACGGCCAGCAGGAAGGTCACCTGCGGCGCCGGGAAGAGCCGGTAGCCGACCCGGGCCAGCCGCTCCCAGCGCCGCCCGCCGTGCGCCCGGATGCTGACGTACTGGCAGGCGGAGTAGCGGTCCATCACCGCGACCCGGCCGGTCACCAGGTGGCTGAGCAGGGCGGCGGCGATGGCGAGCCAGCGCAGCACGGACTCCACCGCGAGCAGGCCGTTACGGCCGACGAGTCGTTGGGCGTCCGGACGGCCGAGCCGCTGCGCTACCCGGCCGAGCCAGCGACGGCCGCCGGCGTTGCGGTGGTAGGTGGCGGGGCGGCCGGCCGCGGTGAGCGCGTCGGCGAGGTGGTGCGCCTGGGTGGTCTTGCCCGAACCGTCGATGCCGATCAGGGCGACGGCGCGCAATCGGGCCTTGCCGCGCCGCGTCCCCGTTGATCTGGCCACCCGACACAGGCTATCCGACGCACGCTCGGGTGCCGGGTGATTTGTCCAGCATGCTCCCGGTTGGCACCCACCCGGGACCGGGCCAGGTGTGGGCGACCGGAATGCCGGGTATCGAAGTTCGATCCCAACCGCCTGTCCACCTCATGACGACGGGAGATCCAGATGGCCGAGCGCGGAGACGAGACCCTGGTAACCACCCTGAAGAAGGTCGCCGCCGTGCTCAAGCAGTCCGAGATCCCGTTCGCCCTGGGCGGCAGCTTCGCGGTCTACGCGCACGGCGGCCACTCCAGCGAGCACGACGTGGACTTCCTGATCCGCGGCGAGGACGTCGACCGTGCCCTGGAGGCGCTGGTCGAGGCCGGCTTCACCGCCGAGCGCCCGCCGGAGGACTGGCTGGTCAAGGTCTACGACGACGGGCGGATGGTGGACCTGATCCACCGGCCGATCGAGACCCCGGTGACCGAGGAGACCTTCGCCGACACCGTCGTGCGGCCGGTCGACGCCATCCACATGCCGGTGCTCTCGGCCACCCAGCTGATGGTGCACAAACTGCTCAGCTTCTCCCAGCACTACTGCGATTTCGCCCGCGGTCTGCCACTGGCCCGCTCGTTGCGGGAGCAGATCGACTGGGAACGGGTACGGAAGGAGACGCAGCACTCGCCGTACGCCGAGGCGTTCCTGGTGCTGCTCGACCGGCTGGACGTGGTGCCGTACTCCGGCACCCCGGAGGGGAAGGGGACACCGTGACCGTGCATCGCGGCGCCGGGCCACCCGACGCGTACGTCGAAGCGGAGATCCACCGGATGCTGACCGAGGACCCGGACGTGGCCGAGCAGGGGATCACCGTGACCCGCCGGGAACACGCCCTCGTGATCTCCGGCGAGGTGGAGAGCCCGCACCGGCGCGAGGAGATCCTGCGCCGGGTGGCCGAGCGCTTTCCCGACGAGCCGATCGCCAGCGACATCGGGGTAATCCGCGCGCAGGCGCCCACCCAGATCGAGGAACTGCCCTGAGGGAGGTTCGATGGTGATCCGGATCGCCGCCGTGGGCGACGTGCATCTGGACGAGGACGTGGTCGGCCGGTTCCGGCCGGCCCTGGAGGAGCTGCCCGAGCACGCCGACGCGCTGCTGCTCGCCGGGGACCTGACCCGGCACGGGACCGAGTCCGAGGCGCGCTGCGCGGCCCAGGAGTTCGGTGGGCTCGGCGTGCCGGTGGTAACCGTGCTGGGCAACCACGACCACCAGTGCGACCAGGTGCCGCAGGTGGTGCGGGTGCTGGAGGACGCCGGCATCACCGTGCTGGAGGGCAACGGGGTGGTGCTGGAGTGCACCGGCGGCCGGCTCGGCATCGCCGGGGTCAAGGGCTTCGGCGGCGGGTTCGCCGGTCGGTGCGCCAGCGACTTCGGCGAGCCGGAGATGAAGGCGTTCGTCCGGACCACCACCGACAGCGCCGACCGGCTGGCCGAGGCGCTGCACTCGCTCGACTGCGACCTGTTGGTGGCGCTCACCCACTACGCGCCGGTGCCGGACACGCTGGCCGGCGAGCCGCTGGAGATCTACCCGTTCCTGGGCGCGTACCAGCTGGGGCAGGCGATCGACTCGGCGCCGACCGCACTCGCCCTGCACGGGCACGCGCACGCCGGCACCGAGCGCGGCACCACGCCGGGCGGGGTCCGGGTACGCAACGTCGCCCACCCGGTGATCAAGCAGGCCTACAGCGTCTTCCACCTGGGCGACCACCTCGATCAACACCAGGTTTCCCGGATCGGAACCTCGGGTATGGAGCGGTCATGGAGCTGATTCTCTGGATTCTCGCAGTCGTGCTCGTGGTCGCCGGCATCCTGGCGCTGTTCCGCCGGCAGATCCTGTGGGGCATCGTCCTCATCGTGGTCGGGCTGTTGGTGGGCCCGGGTGGGGTCAGCATCTTCAATTGACCTCGCCGCCGTACGCACACCCGGACCCGCCGGGGTCGTCGCGGCCGGAGCTCCGTCCTCCCGACAGGAGCACCCGGCCGTGACGACCCCGGCGTCGTGCGTTCCGGCCCGGTCCGGGAGGTTTGCCGACCTCGTTCGGCGGTGATATCTCGACCATGGAGATATCCGAGCGCGACCGGCCCGGCGCGGGTCAGTGGTGGGCCCTGCTCGGGTTCGCCGCAGCGGTCTTCGTCGCGGCCGCGATCGGCGGGTTGGGCGTCCGGGGCACCGGCGCGGAGTACGCCGCGCTCGAACAGCCGGCCTGGGCCCCGCCCTCCTGGCTCTTCGGCCCGGTCTGGACCCTCCTCTACGCGCTGATCGCGCTGGCCGGCTGGCTGGTCTGGCGGCGGGTCGGCTTCGGTGCGGCGCTCGTCGCCTGGACCGTGCAGCTGGCGCTGAACGCGATCTGGACCCCGCTCTTCTTCGGCGCCGGCCGGTACGGGTTGGCCTTCGCCGAGCTGGTGCTGCTCTGGCTGGCGATCGCGGTGACGGTGGTGCTGTTCGACCGGGTCCGGCGGCTGGCCGCGGTGCTGCTGCTGCCGTACTGGGCGTGGGTCACCTTCGCCGGCGTGCTCAACTTCGCCATCTGGCGACTGAACGGCTGAGCGGCGGGACCCCGCGGTCGCCGGGGCCCCGCCGTCGGAGTCAGCAGCGTGGCACGTTCGGGATGTAGCCGTCGTAGCCGGTGTAGACGTAGGCGTCGGCGATGTAGCGGCCGCTGCCGATCCGGTCCCAGATCGAGCTGGTGCCGTAGGTGCCGGTGACACTGGTGCCGCTGGTCTGGCAGTAGATCGTCACGTTGGTGCCGTCGGCGACGGTGCCGACCGCGTCGTAGCCGGTGCCCGGGCCGGAGCGCACGGTGAGCGGGGTGCCGCTGGTGTTCACGGTGCCGGAGCCGGTCGCGCTGGCGCAGCCGTTGTCACTGGTGTAGTTCTTGGTCCCCCAGTAGAGCGCCAGCGCGCCGTTGAACCGGACCTGGATGTCGCTGCCGTTCAGCCGCTGCTCGTAGTGCAGGTGCGGGCCGGTCGAGCCGCCGGTGCTGCCGACCCAGCCGATCACCTTGCCGTAGCCGACGCTCTGCCCGACCGAGACGTTGAAGCCGTTCAGGTGGGCGTAGTAGGTGTGGTAGCCGCCGGCGTGGCTGATCCGTACGTACTTGCCGTAGCTGGTGCCGCCCAGGTCGGTGACCCGGTCGACGGTGCCGGGGGCGCTGGCCACCACCGGGTCGCCGAGGTCGTCGGTGCGGTTGAAGTCGACCGCGTACGCGGGGCTGTGGTTGGTGCGGGTCTGCCCGGACCAGGTCTGCCCGCAGGGGAACGGGACCTTGAACGTCGGGGCGGCCATCGCCGGGGCCGCCGGGAGTGTGATCCCCACCACGAGCAGTCCTGCCGCGATCAGGCTGAACCACCGCTTAGCCATCCAGCACCTCCTATGTTGAAATCCTTCGATCACCTGCCTCCAGCGTGACAGAAATCGCCATCGATCGAAAGAGGTAAAAATGCAGGGTGGGAGCGTGCCCATCGGGTGGCGGGCGGGTTTCCGGATTGTTACTCGGTCGTGTCCGGCGAGGGCTGGACCGGACCAGATGCAAGCGCTTACATGTGGGGACGCCCATCGGACCGGCGCCAGGTCACGACCGTGACCGCGCCGGCAAGGAAGGAGGACGGCATGGCGGTCTTTGCCAGACCACGCCAGGCCTTCGTAATCGCCGGCGTACTGGGGCTGGCGCTCAGCGCCACCGCCTGCGGCACCGGCGGCGACGACGACAAGAGCAGCAACGCGGGCTCCGCGGAGTGTGCCGCATACGAGAAGTACCAGGGCCACGAGGGCAAGAAGGTCTCGATCTACTCGTCGATCCGGGACATCGAGGCCGACCGCCTGGAGCAGTCCTGGGAGCAGTTCACCGAGTGCACCGGGATCGAGATCGACCACGAGGGCAGCGGTGAGTTCGAGGCGCAGCTCGGCGTCCGGGTCGACGGTGGCAACGCCCCCGACCTGGCCTTCATCCCCCAGCCGGGCCTGCTGAAGCGCTTCGCCGACCAGGGCAAGCTGAAGCCGGCCGGCGCCGACACCAAGGCGATGGCCGAGCAGAACTACCCGGCCGACTGGCTGAAGTACTCGACCGTCAACGGCACCTTCTACGGCGCCCCGCTCGGCTCGAACGTCAAGTCGTTCGTGTGGTACTCGCCGAAGACGTTCAAGGAGAAGGGTTGGACCGTCCCGACCAGCTGGGACGACCTGATCAAGCTCAGCGACACGATCGCCGCGAGCGGCACCAAGCCGTGGTGCGCGGGCATCGAGTCCGGTGACGCGACCGGCTGGCCGGCCACCGACTGGATCGAAGACCTGATGCTGCGGACGCAGACCCCCGAGGTCTACGACCAGTGGACGACCCACGGCATCCCGTTCAACGACCCGAAGGTCGCCGAGGCGCTGGACCGGGCCGGCCAGATCCTCAAGAACGAGAAGTACGTCAACGGCGGCTTCGGCGGGGTGAAGAGCATCGCCACCACCTCCTTCCAGGAGGCCGGCGTGCCGATCACCACCGGCAAGTGCGCGCTGCACCGGCAGGCGTCGTTCTACGCCAACCAGTGGCCCGAGGGCACCAAGGTGGCCGAGGACGGCGACGTCTTCGCCTTCTACTTCCCGGCCATCGACCCGGCCAAGGGCAAGCCGGTGCTGGGCGGCGGCGAGTTCGTCACGGCCTTCGCCGACCGCCCCGAGGTGCAGGCGGTGCAGACCTACCTCGCCTCCGGTGAGCACGCGAACAGCCGGGCCAAGATCGGCGACTGGGTGTCGGCGAACAACAAGCTCGACCTGGCCAACGTCGCCAACCCGATCGACAAGCTCTCCGTCCAGATCCTTCAGGACAAGAGCACGGTCTTCCGGTTCGACGGTTCCGACCTGATGCCGGCGGCGGTCGGCGCCGGGACCTTCTGGAAGGGCATGGTCGACTGGGTGAACGGCAAGGACACCGCGACGGTGCTCCAGGGCATCGAGAGCAACTGGCCGAAGTGATCTGAGACGGTGGGCCGGCCCGTGACCGCGGGCCGGCCCGCCTGCTTCGCGGACACCCCCTGGGAGGGTTGATGAACTTCGACTTCGCCGACGAGTCGCCGAAGCTGATGATGTTGCTCTGGGGACTGGTCGCCTTCGTCGCGGTGGTCGGCGGCCTGCTCCTGCTGCTCGACGCGGTGCCGTCCTGGTTCGCCCGACGCCGCGAGGCCCAGCTGATCGCCGCCTCGGCCAGCGGCGCCCCGCTGCCCCGGCGCACCAAGCCCCGCGAGGGCCTCTTCGCGCTCTTCTTCCTGCTGCCGACGGTGCTGCTGCTCATCATCGGCCTGGTCGTCCCGGCGATCCGCACCACGTTGCTGTCGTTCATGGACGGCAACAGCCAGAACTGGGTCGGCCTGAGCAACTACGAGTGGATGTTCACCGAGGACTCGATCGTCCGGGTGCTGCTGAACACCCTGGTCTGGGTGCTCCTGGTGCCCCTGGCGGCCACCTCGATCGGCCTGCTCTACGCGATCATGGTCGACCGGGCCCGGTTCGAGGCGGTGGCGAAATCGCTCATCTTCATGCCGATGGCGATCTCGTTCGTCGGCGCCAGCATCATCTGGAAGTTCGTCTACGCCTACCGGGGCGACGAGCAGGACCAGATCGGCCTGCTCAACCAGATAGTGGTCAGCCTGGGCGGCGAGCCGAAGCAGTGGCTGCTCGACTCGCCGCTGAACACGCTGCTGCTGATCGTGATCATGGTGTGGATCCAGGCCGGCTTCGCCATGGTGGTGCTCTCCGCCGCGATCAAGGCGATCCCGGCGGACATCGTGGAGGCGGCCCGCCTCGACGGGGTCAGCCCCTGGCAGATGTTCTGGCAGATCACCCTGCCGAGCATCCGGCCGGCCCTGATCGTCGTGGGGGTCACCATCTCCATCGCCACCCTGAAGGTCTTCGACATCGTCCGGACCACCACCAACGGCAACTACGACACCAGCGTGATCGCCAACGAGATGTACAACCAGGCGTTCCGGTACGGCCAGAACGGGCAGGGCTCCGCACTGGCGGTCTTCCTCTTCGTCCTGGTCATCCCGATCGTGATCTACCAGATCCGCAACCTGCGTCAGCAGCGGGAGGGCTGAGATGACCACCACCACGCCCACGCTCGCCACCGGCGCGCAGGCGACCGACCAGCCGAAGACCCGGGCCGCCCGGGTGCGCAAGCGGCTGAACACCCGCACCGCCACCCTGGTCTCGATCGTCATCGCGGTGCTCTGGACCATCCCGACCTTCGGCCTGTTCATCTCCTCGTTCCGGCCGGAGGACCAGATCAAGACCACCGGCTGGTGGACCTTCTTCAGCGACCCCCAGTTCACCCTGGAGAACTACCAGGACGTGCTGTTCGGGCGGTCCTCGTCGTCCGGGCAGCTGGCCAGCTACTTCATCAACTCGCTGGCGATCACCATCCCGTCGGTGCTGTTCCCGCTCGCCTTCGCGGCCCTGGCCGCGTACGCGCTGGCGTGGATCAACTTCCGCGGCCGGGACTGGGTCTACATCGCGATCTTCGCGATGCAGATCGTGCCGCTGCAGATGGCCCTGGTGCCGCTGCTCAGCTTCTTCTCCAACGGGGTGACCCTGGCCGGGATCACCCTGCTGCCCGCCTGGGACCTCGACGGCGCGCAGAAGTTCGCCCAGGTGTGGTTCGCGCACACCTGCTTCGCGCTGCCGTTCGCCGTGTTCCTGCTGCACAACTTCATCTCGCAGCTGCCCCGGGACCTGATGGAGGCGGCCCGGGTCGACGGGGCCACCCACCCGAAGATCTTCCGGACCATCGTCCTGCCGCTGGTCGCCCCGGCGCTGGCCGCGTTCGGCATCTTCCAGTTCCTCTGGGTCTGGAACGACCTGCTGGTCGCGCTGATCTTCGCCGGTGGCAATGACGAGACCGCCCCGCTCACCGTCCGGCTGGCCGAGCTGGCCGGCACCCGAGGCAACGAGTGGCAGCGGTTGACCGCCGGCGCGTTCGTCTCGATCGTCGTACCGCTGCTGGTTTTCCTCTCCCTGCAGCGCTACTTCGTGCGAGGCCTGCTCGCCGGCAGCGTCAAGGGCTGACCCACGGCCGCGCCGCCGCCGGGTGACCGGCGGCGGCGGGCGTGGGTGGGGAGCGCGGAACCATGACGAAGATCGACGACGTAGCCCGGCTGGCCGGGGTCTCCACGGCCACCGTCTCGCGGGCGCTGCGGGGCCTGCCGACGGTCTCGGCGGCCACCCGCCGCCGGGTGCTGGCCGCCGCCGAGCAACTGGAGTACGCGGTCTCCCCCAGCGCCTCCCGGCTGGCCGGCGGCCGGACCGGGACCGTCGCCGTGGTGGTCCCCCGGATCACCCGGTGGTTCTTCGGCGTCATCGTCGAGACCGTCGAGGAGTTCCTCCACCAGGCCGGCTACGACCTGCTGCTGTACAACCTCGGCGGGCGGGAGCGGATCCGCCAGCGGGTGCTGCGGACGGCCAACCTGCACAAGCGGGTGGACGGGATCATGCTGGTCGCCACCCCGCTGCGGCCGGCCGACCTGACCGCTCTCGGCGCGCTGGACCTGCCCGGGGTGATCGTCAGTTCCGGCACCGGCGTGCCCGGCTGGCCCTGCGTACGCATCGACGACGTGGCCGCCGCGCGGACCGCCACCCGGCACCTGCTCGACCTCGGCCACCGCCGGATCGCGCACATCTCCGGCGACCCCGACGACGAACTCGCCTTCACCACCCACCTGGACCGGCGCCGCGGCTACCAGGACGCGCTCCGGGCGGCCGGGCTGCGCCCGGACCCGAGCCTGGACGTCGAGTCGCAGTTCACCATCGACGGCGGCACCCGGGCCGCCGAGGAACTGCTGCGCCGGGGCGACCCGCCGACGGCGATCTTCGCGGCCTGCGACGAAATGGCGATGGGCGCCATGACGGCGCTGCGCGAAGCCGGGCTGCGGGTGCCGCAGGACGTGAGCGTGGTCGGCATCGACGACCACGACCTGGCCGGCGCGCTCGGGCTGACCACGATCGCCCAGCCCGCGGCGGAGCAGGCCCGGCTCGCCGCCCGGCTGCTGCTCGACCCGCTCGGCGGCCGGGTCCTCGATCCGCTCGCCGCCCCGGCCGGCGACGGCCCGCCGGGACTCCCGGTGATCCTGCCCACTCGGCTGGTCGTCCGCGAATCGACAGCGCCACCCCGGGCACACTGAACGGCAGCCGTCCCGCCCCGGCGGGCGTCCACCGCACCGACGACCGGCTCGACGCACAGGAGAAGACCCTGAACAGCAACCCGACGCAGCAGGAATCGTCCGCCCCCGGATGGTGGACCGAGGCCGTCATCTACCAGGTCTACCCGCGCTCCTTCGCCGACTCCGACGGCGACGGGATCGGCGACCTGCCGGGCATCACCGGCCGCCTCGACCACCTGGTCGAGCTGGGCGTGGACGCGCTCTGGCTGTCGCCGTTCTACCCGTCGCCGCAGGCCGACGCCGGGTACGACGTCGCCGACTACCGGGACGTGGACCCGCTCTTCGGCACGCTCGCCGACGCGGACAAGCTGATCGCCGAGGCGCACGCCCGGGGGCTGCGGGTGATCGTCGACCTGGTGCCCAACCACACCTCGTCGGCGCACCGCTGGTTCTCCGCCGCGCTGGCGGCCGGGCCGGGCAGCCCCGAGCGCGACCGGTACGTCTTCCGCGACGGCCTCGGCCCGGCCGGCGACCGGCCGCCGAACGACTGGCAGAGCGTCTTCGGCGGGCCGGCCTGGACCCGGGTCACCGAGGCCGACGGGCGCCCCGGCCAGTGGTACCTGCACCTGTTCGACACCGGGCAGCCGGACCTGAACTGGGACAACCCGGAGGTGCGTGCCGAGTTCCTGGACGTGCTGCGGTTCTGGCTGGACCGCGGGGTGGACGGCTTCCGGGTCGACGTGGCGCACGGCCTGATCAAGCAGGCCGACCTGGCGGACTGGCAGGAGCCCCAGGAGATCCTCTCCGGCAACGAGATCGACAAGCCGCGGCCGCCGATGTGGGACCAGGACGGTGTGCACGAGATCTACCGGGACTGGCGCCGGGTGCTGGACGGCTACCCGGGCGGGCGGATCCTGGTCGCCGAGGCCTGGGTCGAGCCGGCCGAGCGGTTGGCCCGCTACGTCCGCCCGGACGAGATGCACCAGGCGTTCAACTTCGAGTACCTGCTCGCCTCCTGGACCGCGCCGGCCCAGTACGCGGTGATCACCCGCTCGCTGGAGGCCACCGACTCGGTGGGCGCACCGACCACCTGGGTGCTCTCCAACCACGACGTGGTGCGGCACGCTTCCCGGCTCGGCCTGCCGGTCGGCAACCCCCGCCCGAACGGCATCGGCATCGGCGACCCGCAGCCGGACGCCGCGCTCGGCCTGCGCCGGGCCCGGGCGGCCACCCTGCTGATGCTCGCCCTGCCCGGCTCGGCGTACCTCTACCAGGGCGAGGAACTGGGGCTGCCGGAGCACACCACCATGCCCGACGAGGCCCGGCAGGACCCGACCTGGGAGCGCAGCGGCCACACCCAGCGCGGCCGGGACGGCTGCCGGGTGCCGATCCCGTGGGAGGCCGACGCCCCGTCGTACGGCTTCGGGCCGACCGACGCCAGTTGGCTGCCGCAGCCGCCGACCTGGGCCGAGTACGCGCTGGACCGCCAGCGCGGCGTCACCGGCTCCACCTACGAGCTGTACCGCTCGGCGCTGCGGCTGCGCCGCGCGCACGGCCTGGGCCGGGGGCCGCTGGCCTGGCTCGCCTCCGGCGACGAGGTGCTCTCGTTCCGTACCGGCGAGCTGACCGTGCTGACCAACTTCGGCGCCGCCCCGGTGCCGCTGCCGGCCGGCGGCGAGCTGCTGCTGGCCAGCGCCCCGCTGACCGAGGACGGCGCCGTGCCCACCGACGTGACGGTCTGGGTCCGCGGCTGACCGCCGCACCCGCCCGGTCCGCGTCGGCCCGTGGCCCGGTGCCGCGACGCCTTGGGAGCTGATGTCGTAGCCGAATCACCACGGTGAGTCGGAGACGACATCAGCTCCACCGGACGCGGCGACGCCGCCGGCGGCGCGACCAGGGTGCGGTGACGGGCCGGCAGCGCGGAGCCCGGCGGCCGCTCAGAGCCGTTCGGCGCGGGCGGCCAGCACGTCGTGCACCTCGGCGATGTCCGCCGGCGAGGTGCGGGACGCCAGCCAGTACATGATCCCGGTCGGGATGAAGAACAGCTGGAACGCGGCCAGCCCGACCGCGTAGTTCAGCGGCGGCGGGAACGCTGCCCGCAGCCCCTGGAAGGCCACGCCGACCAGGTAGTTGCCGCCCGCCCGGCCCACTCCGTTGACCAGGTTGCCGAGGCTGTAGACGGTGCCCCGGTGCTCGGGCGGGTTGACGTCGGCGATCAACGCGAACCAGTTCGGCGAGTTCGCCGAGGTGAGCGCCAGCGCGAACACCGCGGTGAGCAGGCTCAGCCCGACGGTCGGCTCGGTGAACACGCTGCCCAGCACCGCCCGCACCACCGCCCCGTTGGCGGCGCCGTCGGGCACGTCGATGCGGATCGGCACGAAGAAGAGCACCAGGTAGAACGGCAGCGCCGCGAGGATGCCGATCGCCGCGACCAGGGCCCGGCCCCGGGGCGTACGCCGGTGCAGCGCGTCGCCGGCCAGCCCGCCGACGATGGAGAACACCCCGCCGAGCTGGAACAGGGTGGCGAAGACGCTGCCCACCACCACCGCCGTCGGGCCGGAGTAGCCCTGCGCCTCGGCCCGTTCGCGGAAGAGCACCGGCAGCCAGACCAGCGACCCGAAGGCCGCCTGCGCGGTGAGGCCCTGCAGGATCAGCCAGCGGTTGGTCCGCCGGTCGAGGATCCGGGGCAGGTCGGCCCGGCTGATCCGGTAGTCGTACTCGGCGCCGGTGGCCAGCGCGTCGGCCAGCTCCGGCTGGCTCTCGCCGCGCCGGATGTCGTAGGTGAACAGGTACGCCGCGGTGGCGGCCAGCCCGACCACGGTCAGCAACAGGAACGGCCGCCGCCAGTCGGCAGCCCCGAGCAGCCCGCCGACCAGCGTGCCGGCCAGCGTGCCGACGCCCTGCGACAGCCCCCAGAAGCTCATCACCAGCCCCCGGCGGCGGGGCGAGATCAGGTCGGTGACCACCGAGAAACCGACCGAACCGACAGCGCCGAGCCCGACCGCGGCGAGCAGCTGCGCGGCCAGGAAGGCCGGGTAGTTCCCGGCGACCCCGCTGCCGGCGGTGCCCAGCGCCCAGATCAGGGTGCCGACCATCAGCAGCGGCTTGCGGTTGCCGCGGTCGCCGACGTACGCCCAGGCCACCGCGGCCACCGCGCTGACCAGGAAGCTCACCGCGGTGACCAGGCCGAGCGACCGCTGCGGCACGTCGAACGCCTCGGCGATCGACCCGTACAGCGGGGGCACCAGGCCGATCGCCACGTTGTCCAGCGAGGCGAGCAGCACGAAGACCACCACGCTGTAGAACCGGTGCGCGGCCGTACCGCCCCAGGCCCGCGCCGGGCCGCCCCTGGTCAAGGTCATGTGCGGCAGCCAACCAGGGTCAGATCACGACCGGGTGAAGGCTCGCCGTCGGGGCGACCGGCTCACAGGTAGCCGCCGATGGCCACCGGCGGGTCCGCGACGACGGGCGCGCCGGCCCGGTGCGCGTACAGCTCGGCCAGGGTGGCACCGCCGACCGGCACGCCGGACGCGCCGCCCAGCCAGGTGGTCGCCTCGGCGTACGACAGCGGCCCGACCTCGATCCGGGCCAGGCACCGCCCGGGCCGGACGACCGCGGGGTGCAGCCGGGACAGATCCTCGTTGGTGGTGATCGCGACCAGCACGTTGCGGCCCTGGCCGAGCAGCCCGTCGGTCAGGTTGAGCAGCCGGGACAGCGCCTGTCCGGCCGTCTGCCGGGCCTCGCCCCGGATCAGCTCGTCGCAGTCCTCCAGGATCAGCAGCCGCCACCGCCGCTCCGGGCCGTCGTCCTCGTCCTCCGACTCGCCGACCGCCACCTCCGACAGGTACGCCGGGTCGGCGAACAACTCCTCCGGATCGAGGACGCAGTCGACCTGGCACCACGCCCGCCACTGCTGGGCCAACGCCCGCAACGCAGTGGTCTTGCCGGTGCCGGGCGGCCCGTACAGCAGCACCAGCCGGCCCGCCACGTCGTCCGGGTTCAGCTCCATCAACCGGGTCAGCTCGGCCTGGGCGCCCGCGGCGTAGTTCGACCGGATGGACGTCCAGGTCGGCGCCTTGATCCGTCGGCTGTCCCGCCGCGCGCCGTGCCGCTGGTCGGCGTGCCAGAAGCCGATCGGCACCGTACCGGCCCCGACCGGTTCCGCCCCGGCCCGGACGATCTCGTCCAGCACGCCCGCCCCGGTCTCGGCGTCGACCGCCGTGACGGTCACCTCGGCGCCCCGCCCCCGCCAGTTCACCACCCGCACCGTCCACCCGTCGCCGCTGGCGAGGCGCGCGACCTTCTGCCGTTCGATGGCCGTCCGGACCAGGCGGGCCCGCTGCGGCACCAGCTCCGCCCCGGGCCGGAGCTTGGCCAGCCGCGCGGTGCGCGCCCAGGGATGCCGCCCGCTGACGAAGTCGGCGAGCAGCAGGGCGTCCACCACGTCGGTGGGACTGTCGACGTCGTCGTACTGCATCACCGGCAGCGGGGCGACGCCGGCCGGGGCGGCGGGCGGATCGGACGAGGGAGGCACGGCGATGATCATCCCCAACCGGCGGAGCCCGCGTACAGCGGTTTACCGGCCGCCGCCGGACCGGGAGCGGGTGGTCCCCCGGTCCGCCGGCGGCTGGTCAGCGTTCGATGACGTGCTCCCGGGCGGCGGCGTACCGCTCCCGGACGGCGGGGACGGGCTCGGCCTCGTACTCCTCGATGCCCTCGACCGTCCACTCGGGCGCCGCCGCGCCGCCCAGGGCGACCCAGGCGGCCTGGCGGGCCGCGCCGTCGGCGACGTACTCGCCGGGCGGGGGCACCACCACGGGACAGCCGAAGACCTGCGGCGCGATCCGGCGCACCGCGGCCGATCGGGCGCCACCGCCCACCAGGATCACCCGACGCGGGGTCACGCCCTGGGCCACGATGGCGTCCAGACCGTCGGCGAGGGCGCAGAGCATGCCCTCGACGGCCGCCCGGGCCAGGTGCGCCGGGGTCGAGGTGCGCAGGGTCAGTCCGTGCACCGCGCCGGTGGCGGCCGGCCGGTTCGGCGTCCGCTCGCCCTCCAGGTAGGGGACCATGACCAGCCCGTCGGCGCCGGCCGGGGCGGAGAGCGCCAACTCGGCGAGCTCGTCCAGGCCGACCCGGAGCATCGCCGCCGCGGCGTCGAGCACCCGGGCCGCGTTGAGCGTGCAGACCAGCGGCAGGTAGCGGCCGGTGGCGTCGGCGAACCCGGCGACGATGCCGGTGGGGTCGGCGGCCGGAGCGTCGGCGACGCTGAACACCGTCCCGGAGGTGCCGATCGAGACCACCACGTCGCCGGGACCGGCCCCGACGCCGAGCGCGGCGGCGGCATTGTCCCCGGTGCCGGGGCCGAGCAGCGGGCCGTCGCCGGTCCACGCCCGCCCAGGCCCGGCCGGCCACGGCAGCCCGGACGGCTCGCCGGACGAGATCGCCGGCGCCACCCGGAACGCCGCCGGGTGCAGGACGCCCGCCGGGTCCGCCGGCCCGAGCACCGTCGGCACGTGCAGCCGCCGGCCGAAGGCCCGCTCCAGCAGGTCGAACCGGTACTCACCGGTCGCCGGCGACCAGTAGCCGGTGCCGCTGGCGTCGCCCCGGTCGGTGCGCAGGGCGGCCAACCCGGCCGCGCCGGCCAGCCGCCAGGTCAGCCAGTCGTGCGGCAGGCAGACCGCCGCCACCTGGGCCGCCTGCGCCGGCTCGTGCCGGGCCAGCCAGCGCAGCTTGGTGACGGTGAAGCTGGCCACCGGCACGCTGCCCACCGCGTCGGCCCAGAACCGCCCGCCGGCCTCGCCGCCGCCGGCCTCGTCGACCAGGTCGGCGGCGGCCCCGGCGGAGCGGGTGTCGTTCCACAGCAGCGCCGGCCGGACCGTCCGGCCCGCCTCGTCGAGGGCGACCATGCCGTGCTGCTGGCCGGCGACCGAGACGGCCGCGACGTCGGCCAGCCCGCCGGCCGCCTCGACGGCCGCGCCCAGGGCCCGCCACCAGGCCTCGGGGTCGACCTCGGTGCCGTCCGGATGCGGCGCCCGGCCCTGCCGCAGCAACGCGCCGGTCGCCGCGTCCCGGACGACCACCTTGCAGGACTGGGTGGAGGAGTCCACCCCGGCGACGAGGGTCACCGCCGGCCGCCTCAGCGGGCGCCGAGCAGGTGCTCGACGGCGAGCTGGTTGAGCCGGACGAAGCCGAAGCCCCGGGCCGCCACCGCGTCGACGTCCAGCTCCTCGAAGGCGGACCGGTCGGCCAGCAGGTCGGCGTACGTCTCGCCGGGGGCGAGCGTCGGCGTGCTCAGCTCGCCCACCTTCGCGGCGGCCAGCGCCTCGGCCACCTCCGGGTCGGCGCGGAACGCCGCGGCCCGCTCCTTGAGCAGCAGGTAGGTGCGCATGTTGGCAGCGGCCGAGGCCCAGACGCCGGTGAAGTCCTCGGTGCGCGACGGCTTGTAGTCGAAGTGCCGGGGGCCCTCGTAGGCGGGCGCGCCGCCCGGCCCGCCGTTCTCCAGCAGGTCGACCAGGGCGAACGCGTTGAGCAGGTCGCCGTGGCCGAAGACCAGGTCCTGGTCGTACTTGACGCCGCGCTGGCCGTTGAGGTCGATGTGGAACAGCTTGCCCTGCCAGAGCGCCTGGGCGATGCCGTGGACGAAGTTCAGCCCGGCCATCTGCTCGTGCCCCACCTCGGGGTTGAGGCCGACCAGCTCCGGGTGGGCCAGGGTGGAGATGAAGGCGAGCGCGTGCCCCACGGTGGGCAGCAGGATGTCGCCCCGCGGCTCGTTCGGCTTGGGCTCCAGCGCGAACCGCAGGTCGTAGCCGCGGTCGAGCACGTACTGGGTGAGCAGGTCGACCGCCTCGCGGTAGCGGTCCAGCGCGGCCCGGACGTCCTTGGCCACGTCGTACTCGGAGCCCTCGCGGCCACCCCACATGACGAAGGTCCTGGCGCCGAGTTCGGCGGCGAGGTCGACGTTGCGCAGCACCTTGCGCAGCGCGTAGCGCCGGACGTCGCGGTCGTTGCTGGTGAAGCCGCCGTCCTTGAAGACCGGGTGGTTGAAGAGGTTGGTGGTCACCATCGGCACCACCAGGCCGGTCTCGTCGAGGGCCTTGCGGAACCGGGCGATGTGCTGGTCGCGGGTGGCCGCGTCGGCGCCGAACGGCACCAGGTCGTCGTCGTGGAAGGTGATCCCGTACGCGCCGAGCTCGGCGAGCCGGTGCACCGCCTCGACCGGGTCGAGCGCCGGCCGGGTGGCGTCGCCGAACGGGTCGCGGGCCGGCCAACCTACCGTCCAGAGGCCGAAGGAGAACTTGTCGGCGGGGGTGGGACGGGGTGCCATGACAGACCTCCGGGGGTGTCGTCCGCTATTTGTTCAGTGGTTGAATTAAATGCCGCACCTGTGGCAGTGTCAAGGGGTGCGCCGACCCGACACCACCGCCGGGGCGGTCCGGCAGGGCAGCCTGCGCGAGCTGAACCTCGCCGTGGTGCTGGGCCGGATCGCCGCCGCCGAGCGCCCCCCGTCCCGGGCCGAGCTGGCCGCCGAGACCGGGCTGACCCGGGCCACCGTCTCCGCCGTCGTGGAGGACCTGGTCACCGGGCGGCTGGTCGCCGAGGCGGAGCCGACGCCGCGTACCGGGGCCGGCCGGCCCGCCCGCGGCCTGGTGCTCGCCGACGACGGCCCGGCCGGGCTCGGCCTGGAGATCAACGTCGACTACCTGGCCGCCTGCGTGGTCGACCTCGGCGGTCGGGTCCGGCACCACACGGTGCGCCGGGCCGACCTGCGGCCGGTCTCCCCCGCCGAGACCCTCGCCCGGCTGGTCGAGCTGGCCGCACAGGCCCGCGCCGACGCGGCCGGCCAGGGGCTCACCCTGGCCGGCGCGGCCCTCGCCGTGCCCGGCCTGGTCGACGACGCCGGGCTGGTCCGCCTCGCGCCCAACCTCGGCTGGCGGGACGTGCCGGTCCCCGCGCTGCTCGCCGGGCACCCGCCGCTGACCGAACGGATCGACGGGGTGCCGCCCCTGGTGGTCGACAACGAGGCCAACCTCGCCGCGCTCGGCGAACTGCACGCCGGGCCACCCGGGCCGGCCAGCTTCCTGCACATCTCCGGCGAGGTCGGCATCGGCGCCGGGATCGTGCTGGACGGCGACCTCTTCCGCGGCGCCCGCGGCTGGAGCGGCGAGATCGGGCACATCCCGGTCCGCCCCGAGGGACGGCCGTGCCGGTGCGGGGGCCGCGGTTGCCTGGAGCGGTACGCCGGCCAGGAGGCCGTCCTGGCGGCGGCCGGGCTGGCCGGCGCCGACCTGCCGGCGGACAGCGCCGCGGCCCGGCTGGCGGAGCTGGCCGGGGCCGGCGACCCGGCCGCCCTGCGCGCCCTGCACGACGCCGGCACCGCCCTCGGCGTGGCGGTCGCCGCCGTGGTGAACCTGCTGGACCTGGACACGGTGGTGCTCGGTGGCGGCTACGCCCCGCTGGCCCGCTGGCTGTGCCCGCCGGTGCTCGCCGAGATCTCCGCGCGGGTGCTGACCGCCGCCTGGTCACCGGTCACCGTCCGCCCGGCGACCCTCGGCGCCACCGCCGCTGCGGTCGGCGCCGCCGGATCGGTGGTCCGCCGGATCGTCGCCCGCCCCGGCGGCTGGCTGGCCCGGGCGAGCTGACCCCGCAC